>JAFMRP010000876.1:532-3253 GCA_017354095.1 Ktedonobacteraceae bacterium | reverse complement strand
TTTCGATGGCAGGCTCTCTTCGTACCAGCTGGGCATATCAATCATGCGTCCGCGCTCTATCTCTACGACACGTCGTCAGGCTTCAACAGGGCTTCCAGAGCCTCGCGCGCGGCCATCCGACCGGCCTCTTTGATGCTGGATGCCTTACCCTGGCCAAGCAGCACATCGCGCTCAAATACCCCCACCAGAAACGCTCGATCATTCTCACGCCCGCTCTGCTCCAGCACCCGATAGCGCGGCAACACACCTGCGCGCTGCAGCACCAGCTTCTGCAAACGTCCTTTGGGATTGGTATCAAGGGCATGACCGTTGATCTGCTGCACCTCTGGCAGGATTAAACGCGCGATAAAAGCGCGCGCCATCTCCGGTCCCTGATCGATCTGGATCGCGCCAACAAGCGCCTCCAGCACATCAGCGCACAGGGAATCACGCGAACGCTCATTAAAAGTACGCAGATTGGCGATATTCACACGGATAAAAGGGAAAAGACCAAGCTCCTGACCAATCCTCGCCAGCACACGACGGCTCACCACCTCTGATTTGACGGCCGTCATCTCTCCCTCTGTAGCCTCAGGATAGCTGCGATAGATATACTCCACCACGTGAGCACTGATAATCGCGTCCCCTAAAAACTCCAGCGTATCATAGGAATCACGCGTAGCACTCCCCACACAGCACGAATGATGCGTGACGGCGCGCAATAACAGGCCGCGATCTCGAAACTCTACCTGTAACAAGTCCTCTAAAGCTTGTAGATTGTCTTCTCCCACGATGTTTTCCATACCCAATCATTATATCCCAGGAGCAGACACGACACAAAATATTCTCATGCAAACCCCTTCTCTATAAACACTCACCCTATCTCCATATAATATCACTCAATATCATATATATTCTCTTTATCATATTGAAAAGTTTATCACCGTATATCCTTTACTTCATGCTTTGATGCACCAGTCAAACGAATAAACAGAAACAAATGATGATGGTAGATGAAGCGCGGGTGAGCCCCGCAGGCCGATCCTGCTGCCTGTATACTCCATTATTTTATGTAATGTTCAAGAGTAGTAGAAACTAACACTTGTAACAGAACTAACAGTTTTTTGGAGGCCACATTCCATCAACGACTGTGGCTAGTGCCAGGGAACTAACAGAAGTAACACTTTTCCTCTGTCAAAAAAGTGTTACTTCTGTTACAAGTGTTAGTTCTGTCTGCTCTGTCCGTTCTGTCCGTTCATTGGCTCTTCCACCCATGAATCGCTGCGCCGCGCAGAACAGACAACCGCTCCCTGAAACCGCTGTGAAGCTTGTGAACCCTCTGTGAAGCTTTGTGTGAAGCTTTGAATCGGCCTCTGAAGCCGTGTGAAGCTTTGTGAAGCTTTTTTGCACAGATTTTTGAGGTCCTCACCTTCCTACTTTCTCCCCTCGCCGAATGAACATTGACAAATTATCCTGGAACACCTTCCGGCTGCGTGCCCTACGGAAATGTAGGGTCCTCCCTTGCGGGGGGCCGGGGAGCGGCTAATCCCAATCTCCTCAGGGGCAGGGCTTGTGGAAAAGCTAGAATAGCTGGTGTATACTTGACAATGTCACGGCAGGAGACTGTTTACTGAGAGAAAGGCGAAGCAATGCTGTTAGAGGCACACGTTCGCAAAATGCTGGTCAATGGTGATCAATGGGCTTGCTGGCACGGCTACCATGTGCCGGTAAGCGAACGGCACATCGTCATCTGGACCCCTGCGGGCACGGAAATGTGCTGGAAAACTGGCACCTGGACCTCGCAGAAACATCAACTCACCTACCTGTGGAATGATGCCTGGCACACAATCCACGTTGGCTATGATCAAGCTGGCAGCTTCCTCAGCGGCTATTGTGATGTCGTTCTGCCCACCTCCGACTACTCCAATAGCGCGACCGAGCTGCTTTACACCGACCTGTACGTAGATGTTGTTGTGCGCGAGGATTATACCGTGTATACCAAAGACCACGATGTCTTCGAGCGCGCCGCGCTGCGCTATCCCATTGTAGAGCAGGTACGCCAGAAGTCGTTTGAAGTCCTCGATTGGCTGGAGGAGCATGCCCGAAGCTGGACCGGCCCCTTTTCCGTGATACCCCGGCAGTTGCCCCGCACCGACCTGGAAACGCTTGACCAGGATGAGGCACGCCTGATTCTCAACAATGCCTGTTCACTACCATAATTATTGTAGGATATCCCATGCTACCAGAACCCCTGGCAACACAGCTGCGCCAATATGGCATAACAAACCTGGAGGAAGTGGCTCTGCGCGAAGCCCTGGAGCGACATACAGAAACCTATACGCTCGTCAGACTGGCTCCCCGACCAGCCCGGCGCTGGAAGTGCCGCTACCGCCTGCTAATGAGCGATACCATGTACGACGCACAGACCGCCCCCGAAGCTTATGCCCTCGGCCTGCTCGCCGTCCTGCAGAAGACCACCGACCCCGTCGATAGCAATCTCAGCCCACATTGAACCTGCGAGATAGGGAGAGTTTTCATGAGCGAGACAACCGATGTCGTTATTGTTGGCGGAGGGGTTATTGGCTGCTCCATTGCCTATCACCTGCGAAAAGCGGGGGTCACACCCCTGGTTATCGAGCGGCAAGATGTCGCGGCGGAGGCGTCAAGCGCGGCGGCTGGCCTGCTTTCTCCTCTGGGTGCGCTGCCCGGCTCCGAGACGTTTACCCGGCTGATACTGGCAAG
>JAFMRP010000876.1:0-522 GCA_017354095.1 Ktedonobacteraceae bacterium | reverse complement strand
TCAATGGCACCAGAACTTATCCCGGAGCTTGAGGCCATCAGCGGTGTAGCAGTGGAATATTATCGTCCCGGCTCCCTACGCCTGGCTACCTCGACAGAGGGCGTTACCACCTTGCGCCAGCGCATGACGGCCTGGCAATCGCTCGGCATACAGGCCACCTGGCTGACTGGAGAGGCCATTACCCAACGCGAACCTCTGCTCTCCCCCTCGGTGAAGGCGGCGGTTCACGCGCCCCAGGAAGGGAGCATCAAAGCGCCAGCGCTGACAAGAGCCTATGCCGGGGCCGCTCAGAAGCTGGGCGCCCGCTTCGCGCTCTCAACGGAGGTCATCGGGCTGCGGCACAGCGGTTCCCGAGTCACCGGCATACAGACTGCCCGGGGCGAAACGATAAGCTGCCGCCATCTGGTGCTGGCAAGCGGCGCCTGGTCGTCGTCCTATGGCGAGTGGCTCGGCCTCTCTATCCCCGTCTCTCCGATGAAAGGGCAGATCCTCTCGCTCAAACAGCCGCAGCGCCCGCTGGCA
>JAFMRP010000875.1 GCA_017354095.1 Ktedonobacteraceae bacterium | reverse complement strand
CTGGCCAGAACTCGCCTCCCAGAGCCGTATGGTCTGATCATCGCTCGCGCTGGCCAGCAGCTTCCCATCCGGGCTAAAGGCCACCGCCCGCACGCCGTCGCTATGCCCCTGGAGCATACTGAGGCAGCGGCTCGTCTCAATGTCCCACAGCCGCACCGTCTGGTCATCGCTGCCACTGACCAGCCTTTTGCCATCGGGACTGAACGCGATGGAGCAGACGCGTTTGCTATGACCTAACATCGTTCTGAGGCATCCACCTGTCTGCACATCCCAGAGCCGCACCAGTTGATCATCGCTACAACTGGCAACTATCTGCCCATCCGGGCTAAAGGCCAGCGCCCGTACCCAGTTACTATGGCCCTCCAGCGTCTTGAGGCACTGCCAGCTATTGACATCCCATAGCTTCACGCTGCGATCATCGCCACCACTGGCCAGCAGCTGCCCATTCGGGCTAAAGACGACCGAGCGCACCCAATCCTCATGGCCATGCAGCGTACCCAGCGGGATACCGGCAGCAATGTTCCAGATGCGCACCTCGCTATTGGTGGTGCCCACCGCCAGCAGGCTGCCGTCAGGACTGAGCGCGAGAGAAAGGATACTACCGAAGGTATCGGCAAAGACTGATTGCGCCAGGGTGGCATTGGAAAAATCGACGTTGTGCAGCACCACATTCTGCAAATAGGCCTGGCGAATGGTCAGGCCAGAAAAGTCATAGCCGCGCAAGTCGCATCCCAGCTCGATCAGCAGATTCAGAACGTTCCCCGCTGCGTAATCGCCGGCCTGCTCAGCGCGCAAGTTAATAAGTAAACTCTTCAGCCGCTCCTCCAGTTCTGAGCTGCTCATGACACCCAGCAGGCGCTCGATCACAGGCCGGAGAATGAGCCGCACCTGGCTATTACGTACATAATCCTTCGCCTGAGCCTTGATCAGCGCGTGGCTCTCAAGCAGCGCGGGCCTGCCGCTGCGCAACTCCTCCACAATTCGAGCAATAAATACTTCGGTGATATATTCCAGAATAACCGGCTGCAAAGTAAATAGAGCGACGCCGCTGGCCTCGATCATCGAGCGGCGGCGCAGCGAGTTGAGCGCCTCCAGCAATTCGCGCTTTTTCACCTGGACCTGCATATCATCGTATAGCTCATCGAGCGAAACCGCTTCGCGCTCAATGGCCAGCCAGCACATAACGCCCTGTTCCAGCGTCGAGAGCCGACGAAATTGCTCGTCCAGCAGATCCTGCACGTTGCCAAATACAACTTCGCGCTCACCAAGAAAGGCCGCGATATCGCCGCCAAAGACCTCGTGAATCAATTCGGAGACCAGCTTGAGCGCCAGGGGATTGCCCGAATAGAGACGGATAAAGCTGGCCCAGTCTTCTCTGGAGCCGAGCAAGTCCCGGTCCTTGACGAGCTCCTGACCCTCTGTCTCGTCCAGCCCCTGCAGTGTACAGGAACGCGCCTGGGAGGCTCGGCCTTCCAGCAGCGCGATCTCTTTTGGCTTCTCACGGCTGGTCAGAAGCAAGCAGCTGCGATGTCCAGACTCGCCCAGCAGACGGACCAACCGGCCATAGCCTTCATAGCCCGGACGATATTCGCCAGCCCGCTCGCCGCTCTGCAACACGCTTTCAAAATTATCAAGAATCAGCAAGCAGCGCTCTGTACGCAGGCATTCCAGCAGCAGGTCCAGCAAGAGCGCCAGTTGATGCTCTTCCGCGCCGGGCAGCTCATCGCCGGGCTGATTGGAGAAAAACTGGATACACTCAAGCAGCACACTTTCCGGGCGTGGAGCATCTTTGAGCGAGCACCAGTAGACGCTGCCAAACGGATCTTTGATCTGTGTAACCAGCCGGGCCGTAAGCGAGGTCTTGCCGATACCTCCCAACCCCAGCACAGTCACAACCCGGCAGCGATCGGTCAACACCCACTTCTCAAGGTCAGCCAGTTCCCGCTGGCGACCATAGAAGACCGAAATATCAGGAGCCTCACCCCAGCTGACACGCGCGCCTTCGTGCTCAGGCAGTGGAACAGGAGGTAAGACAAGCGGGCCGGTGACAATGCGCGCCTCGCCGGTATAGCCGACGGCGGCAAAAAACTGCTTGCGCTCCTCGCCCGCCAGTTGTAAAGCGTTCGCCAGCGCCGCCACCGTCTCTTCAGATGGCATCGTTCGCCCACCAAGTGTCAGATGGCTGATATAGCCGGGAGTCAGATTGGCCAGCCGCGCCAGCTCCGTCTTGCTGATATGCCGTGCTTCGCGCAACTGTTCGAGCAGGCTGGCGAAATTACCTTTCGCTCCTTGCAATTCTTGCTCCATGCGTCAAATTCCCAAATATTCCAGAAGTATACCAGTATAATCACTACCAGTATAGCATAACCAGCCTCATCTGTCAGCAGTTATAGATCAGTTTATGTCGATAAAACGGGTTCTCTACGGATGGAGGTTATCGATTGAATATATGAAAGGTTATAAGTGGGACACAGCGAAAGGCAGCATAAAGTGTGCCAAGAGTTGGCCATTCAGCGCAGAAGCCGCGCCAGCTCTTGTAATTTAAAATTGCCCTGATTATACTGGTATTATACTGAAAACAACGCAGTTTATACCACGATATCAAATCCAGAAAAATGGTGCCGCTGGGAGCGGTAGACACAGCGAAAGACCGGTAACAGGACCGAAAAACGCAGCCAGGAATACGTAGCGAACATACGTTAGTCTACATGACCGGTACTGCGATCATATAGGCAGGAGGCAATAACATGTCGACGATCCCGGTTTTAGCCGATCCTTTGACGGACGATTATATTGAATCGCTTCTCGAACAGCTCAATGCACAAATATGCGAGATGGCTCGCAACAAAGTTCCCCGCGCGGTTATCCCGCCCGATGTACTCGACCTGGAGGTTGACGAACTGGCGCAGCGGGTACGCATCAAGCTCTGGCAGGCGCTGCGCAGCAATCGCGTTCACAACCTCAAGGCCTATTTGCGCTGCATCGTGGCTACCGAATGTGTAGATATGGTGCGTCGTCACAAAAAAACGCTGCCGCTGCTCTTCAGCGACGACGGCGAGGTCTATCAGGGCAATATTATGATTATGGAGGGGCAGGGATCATGTGATCCCGCCGAAGAATTTGAAAGCCGGGAACACCTGAACGCCTGCGTACAACAGGTCGCGGGCGACTTGCAGAGCCTGCCCACCCTGCAGCGCAAAGCAGTGCTGTGGATGCTCAAAGAACGAATCGCTGACACACTGCCACTGGTGCG
>JAFMRP010000874.1 GCA_017354095.1 Ktedonobacteraceae bacterium | reverse complement strand
AGTGACCGAGCGTTACGTATGAGTTGAGTGACATAGATGTCTCCTTAGCATGCTTCGTTTGGGATGAGTCAGAACACTTGTGAATTGAACATGCTTGAGCAGCGTGATGATTAAGAGGCCAAGCCAGCCATCAATCGTCACCGCCGTGCCGGTTGACCACCCAGGCGCGCTACGAGAAAGGCGACGGCTCAAGCTCCATCTGCTGTTGGCTATTTCAACTCTTTGGCGATCTCCTGGTTCTCTTCGGCAATCTGCGCAGCCCGTTCCAGGTCGCCTTTCATCCGTGCATCCCAGTACGCCACCTTGCCACTCAGATACCGTTGCCGGATGTGCAGCTTACGGATTTCCTCCGCGACTGCTTCGGCGTGCGCCAGAAACAACGCTTTTTGCTCCGCTGCCGCTGCGTCACCACGGTTTCGCTGCTGTAAGTACAGCCGCATGTCATCGAGAGAAAAGCCACTGGCACGCAGACACGAAAGTCTCTCCACTATCTGTAGGGTCTCTGCACGATAGCGTCGATGACCACTGCTCCCGTCACGGGGAATCGGCTCGATGAGCCCGATCTTCTCGTAGTAGCGCAGTGTATATTCGCTCATGCCGCTCAGGTTGGCCATTTGCTTGATAGTTAATGTTGCTTCTGTTTGTGCTATGGGAATATCACTTACCATGCCCCTGATGCGTTCCTTTTCAATTTATCTAGTTTTATGCTGGATATCTTTCCGCTAGCGGCTGGAAACAGCCGCTTTCTCGATCCGCTTGAGAATACTGAAGTTAGTATAAAAGACTTAGAGCGCTCTAAGTCAAGAGGCTTTCAAGAAGTTTTGAGCCTTCTCCTGCGGATTCCGTAAGGCCGAGCAGACATAAGCCATGATGTTTCTCAGGATACTTTTCTAGAAGATTGCTTCAGGTGGCCTAAGAAGCGATATCATTGATGCTCCATGCCTATGCGGTGCCTTCCTCTGTTTTTCCGTGTTCCGTTTCATGAGGAGCCATACCCACCAACGCCAACCGAAGCTTAGACGTTGCTCATTGCCAGGGCTTGCTGTTGCTGGTGCTCGTAATCTGACTTCCAGGGGAGCAGGAGCGGCTCCCAGCTTTCGCCCGCGTCAGCCGAGCGGTAGCAGCCTTTGTTGCACAGGGCATAGAAGACGCCTGGTTCTTCACTGTTACTGGCCAGAGTATGAGCTACCGTTCCCTGCGCGTCTGGCAGTCCTTGCGTTACCCTGCGCCACGGCTGGCCGGAGGTCTTGCGATAGATGAACGACGACTGGGCATTTCCCTCAAAGGGGTGTGCCAGATCGGGGCTCTCGGCTGCTGAGACGATAATGGTATCGGGATTGGCGGGATCAACAGCGGCTCCCCACAGGTAGTGGTGCTCTAATCCTTCGGCGGGATGCTGCCATGTCTGGCCGCCGTCGTAGCTCTCATTGTAGCCTCTCCCTTGCTTTAGAAAGCCATCACCTGCCGCCGAGTAGAGGCGATTGGGAACCAGAGGATGCATCAGCAGCGTATGCGTATCGAGCGGCCCATCGGGTTGACGATCTTCCCAGTGCATTCCGCCATCCTGGCTCCTGATCAATGCGCCAGCCTCGATTGCGACGAAGAGGTGCCCGGCGACACCCGGATCAAGGGTAATCAAGCGTACACGGCTTATGGAGGGCCGGTCTGGCAAAGCCCAGGTTGGGGCAGAAGGAAGTTTGAGCAGTTCTTTCAGTTCTCGCCAGGTATTGCCTCCATCTTCGGAGCGATACACGGCCGTTGGCGACGTACCAGCATACACGACGCCGTAGCCCCCCGCACGCTCTGTGAGGCTCACGGCAACCGCCATCAGCTCTGGATAGGTAATCCCTTCTCCCTTCCATGATCTCATGCTGGCCTCTCCTACCAGTTCCCAGCTACGGCCCGCATCGCTACTCCGCCATAAGCCTCGTCCAAACGTCCCACAATAGACGCGCTCCGGTCGCAAGGGATCAACAGAAACGCAGGTAGGTTGCATCCCAACCAGATGCGCCTCAGTCTGCCATTTCCCTTGCTGTTGACGGACGACTAATAATTCTTTTTCCATAGCGAGGTACATATTCATGATCTTTCTCTCTTTCAGCCATCTCTTTCTCCCGATTGTCCATTTTGACATGATGTTGCCGACTTACACTCGCTTTTTCCCTCCTTGCCTCCGAAAACGGCTTTTCAAACCGAAAAAGGAGCATCCCGAAACTTGATCGTGCACACCATTCCAACTGCTTCATGTCAAAATAGATCCTTTCTCTCGACGGGAAACAGCGAACGAGCGTTCGGAAACACATGCTATACTAATCATACAGGTGTCTCTTTTCAAGTGTAAAAACCCTGAGCTGGACCGTCAAGTCACAATCGCGTTTAGATTGTTGATTAAGCAACAGAGGAGCCAATAATGTTGAGAAACTTCTCCCCCAATGCGGAAGATCCACGCGTCAAACGAACCCAGAAATGTCTTTGGGAAGCTCTTCGCACGCTCTTAGAGGAGCGTTCCTTCGAGCAGATCAGTGTCACAGACATCTGTGAAGAGGCCACGATCAATCGAACGACCTTTTATAAGCATTTTGAGAGTAAATATGAGTTGTTGTCCTATGGCCTCAAATACGATCAAGAAACCGCTCAACGAAAATGGCGTCAGGTCAGGAGTGCAGAGGAACGGGAACAGGAGATCGCGCAGTTTCTCGAAGAGATCTCCTCAGATCGCCATTACTACAGGCACCTACTGGTGGACAAAGAGGATCAATGGCTCTCCACACTGTTACGACGCCAGACGGCAGAGGATATCGAGGTGAGGCTGGCCAATGCTCAGACCCATGGACGCCGTTTTACCATCCCCCTGCCTGTCATTGCCCAATTCTATGCCGGAGCCCGCCTGGCACTGATCATCTGGTGGCTGGAGAACGAGGAGGTGGTTTCGCCGGAGGAACTTGCTCATTATTGGCGTTCTCTGTGTCAAGGGGAGGTGCCATTGCGGGAAGTGGAATCGGAATCATCTCAGACAGAAAAGGCGCAAAGCAGATGGAAAAGCCACTGATGCGTTCCCTGAAAGACTGTCGTTCAGAAATCGCACAAACGACGGTATGCTCATTCGTACATTCTTTCTTTTGCGTGGTTTCCACCTCGTTGCACATCCCGTGGGTTCCCTGCGATTCAATGCCAACTCGCTGAGGTCTGTGCGCTGGGACACAAAGGGCCCCAACACAGCCAGGTAGGTCGAGGGCGGGTACGGTGTTTCACG
>JAFMRP010000156.1:3308-8576 GCA_017354095.1 Ktedonobacteraceae bacterium | reverse complement strand
GGAGGGTGTGTGGAGCTTATGAATCGGCTCCACAGGCGGCTGTGGAGCTTTGTGGAGCTTCTTTGCACGAGTTTTTTGGCCCGCCTCATCTCTTGCTCCACACTATCATCAATCCCTCCCCATTCCCAGATGACCATGCCTCCACTCATATAATCGCGCCACAATGCCCCAACAACCTCTCTTATTTGCATAAGCCTGCAACAAAATAATGACGCATAACGTCTTAATTGGCAGGACCATTATCAAAATAGCTCATTCACACTCTGGTAAAATCCAGAGGAGAAGTGGCAATTCATCCACTAAGCTAAAGATTTCGTGGTTTTCTTGCCAAACTCCAATAAACCGCTATACTACAATAGAGATTGTATCCCTAGAATAAGGCACAGTTTTCCCGTAACATCATCAGATCAGATAAGAGGGGCTTAAAAAATGTTCTATAAAAATGATCGGCCTCACATAGGCAGATTACTGCGCTTCTGCTTAGGTGCCGGACTGGCCCTGGTGCTGGCTCTCTCTGTTTTTTCACCACGCGCCTCAGCTATTTCTCTTGCCTCCCCTAGTTTCCAGGTGAGCGCCGGTTTCGGCTCACGTTATCAGCAAAGAGACGGGGTCTGGGTCCCCGTACAGGTAACGCTGCACAACGATGGACCAGACTTCAATGGTAAAATATCTATCAATCCCCCCACACTCTATTCATTGCCCAATCAAAGCCCCACTCCCACATATCAGCAATCCATTAATCTACCTACCGGCTCTCAGAAACAGGTCACTCTCTATATCCCGCTCGGCAACAGCACGCCCGGTACTTCACAAACCATCACCGTCGATCTACTAGATAATAATAATCAAAAAATCAGCTCTCAACAGGCTTCGCTGCGCAGTCTGGGACCCGGCGACCTTTTTATCGGCATTCTCAGCAACCAATCCACTGGCTTCGGAGCGTTGAGCCAGGTCCAGCTTCCCGGGTCCGGCTCCCAGATCGCGACTGAGCCGCTCAAAGCCGCGACAATGCCGAGCATTGCCGATGCGCTCAAAAGCTTTGATCTGATCATCCTGGACCATTTCGATACAGCCTCCCTCAACAAAGATCAGCTGGCGGCCCTGGAACGCTGGGTCGCTCAGGGCGGTACGTTGATTCTCGCCGGAGGTCCGGAGTGGCGCGGCACACTGACACCACTCCCTTCTGGTATGCTGCCCGTCGACATCCATGGCACCACAACCCTCCCTACGGGCGCCCATCTGTTTCCCGTTGGCGGCCCCACGAAAAGTGGCCCCACTTCTCAGACCCAGCCTTCCGACGCCATGCCCGCCCCGCTCACGGTGAGCACGAGCAGCGTCAAACCCGGCAGCACCGTCTTGCAGGCTGCCGGCAACACGCCCCTGATCGTTCAGTCTCGCTATGAGCTCGGTACACTCTACTACCTGGCCTTCGATCCACAACTCGAACCGGTTGCGAGCTGGTCCAACGCCTCGTACCTGTGGAAAGGCCTGCTCATCCGCGCCGCTGGCGACCAGTTCCTGAACTCCGCCCAGAACTTTAACTCACCCATTATCAACAACGGCAGTGGCTACGACGGCTCAGGCATGGAAGCACTGCTCCAGTCGATGTTTCCCAATGCCTTCCCGGCTACCTGGCTCATCCTTGTCCTGCTGCTCAGCTACATCCTGATCCTTGGCCCTGCCCGCCTCCTGCTGGTACGGCTGCTCAAAAATCGTGACTGGAGCTGGCGCGTCGCCCTGGCCACGATCGTCGTCTTCTCGCTGCTCAGCTACGGGCTGGCACTCCAGCAAAAAGGCACCTCGATCATCAGCAGCACCATCTCGGTCATTCAGTTAAGCAAGCCCGATGCCAGCAATAACACCTCTCACGCCAATATCGCAACCTATATCGGCGTCTTCGTCCCCAGCCAGGGCGATTTCCAGGTGCATATCGCGGGCAATGACCAGGTACAAACGATTAACAGCAACACGAACTACGCTCAATTCTCGGGCGGCTCATCGGCCCCACAACGCGCTACAGTTACCTCGACCGCGAATGGCACCAACGTCGAACTCCAGGGTGTAGAAACCTGGACCGTACGCTCCCTGGTCTCACGGCACGAAACACAGGTCAAAGGCGGCATCAGTGCACAACTCACCCTGAACAATAATATGCTGTCTGGCACCGTCACAAATACACTGCCCTATGGCCTCAATGATGCCTACGTACTGGTAGGCGATCAGTACCTCAAACTGGGCCATCTGGCCGCCAGTCAGAGCATGCCGGTCAATCTACAGCTGAACGCAACCCATAACTCCAGCACGCGCAGCATCGCCGACCAGATTGCCTCCGCGTATGGCCTGCAGCAGCCCTACAGCACGGGCTACTATGGAAGCCAGCCGCCAAAGACCGATGCCGAACGTCATATGGCGATGCTGTCCACGCTCAGCCGCGAATCTTCCAACTGCGCTTTTGGCCCATGCGGCGGCTCCTCGTCTATCGTCATCACAAGCGGGGGAACCAAACAGGTCCTCTACAACAACGGAAATGGCTTCTCAATGATCAACGGGCGGGATCCTCTGCTGCTGCCCAACGCTCCGGCTACACTGATCGGCTGGGCGGACCGCACACCCGACGGCACCACGCCGGTCACCATCAATGGGAGCTCAACAAGCCAGACTCAGGATGCGTTCATCCAGGCCCCCCTGGATATGTCCTATAGTGGCACGCTGGCGCTGCCTCCCGCCTTCGCTACAAGCCAGCTCGTCGACGTTCAGGGCCAGGGGACAGATCTGCAATCCGTCTACCCGGGCATCTACCTCCTGGGCGGATCTTCCGCGCTGACGTTCGAATATACGCTGCCGGCTATTCCCAATCCGCAAAGCGGCTCGCTGACTATCAGTGAGCCCTCCAACCTGCTCAATAATATCGGGACCAATAGCGGCACGACCATCAATGCAGGCACCGTTGACCTGTTTCACGTCTATCTCTACAACTGGAAAACTGGCTCCTGGGACGCCTTTAGCTTTACCCAGAGCACGTTCACGGTAAACGACGTACGTCCCTACATCGGACCTGGAGGACGCCTCCTGCTGCAGGTCGCAAACCAGGCCAATAATCAAGGGCAGAATGTCACCATCAGGCCCTGGCTGGAACTACACGCCACAAGCTAATTCAGTATCGCACCAGGAGGTCTCATGCAAGCAGCGGAGTCAACCGAACAGACCACAACACAACCGGCACAGCCAATCATTAAAATACAGCACGTCTTCAAGCGCTATCGCAATGTAGACGCGCTCAGCGACTTCTCGCTGGAGATACCACGTGGCACCATCTACGGACTGATTGGCCCCAATGGCGCGGGCAAAACGACGCTCCTGCGCATCCTGGCAGCGCTGATCTCGCCCACCGCCGGCCAGGTCTGGCTGGGAGACGAAGAGATCACCAGAACGCCCACCACTATTCAGCGCAAAGTGGGCTATATGCCAGACTTCTTCGGCGTGTATCCCGATCTGACCTCGGCTGAATACCTTGAGTTCTATGCTGGCATCCACGGCATCCCCCGCCAGAAGCGTGCGCAAACGGTGAGCGACCTGCTAGAACTGGTGGATCTCTCCTCCAAGCGCAATTCCTTCGTTGAAACACTCTCGCGCGGCATGAAGCAGCGCCTGTGCCTGGCTCGCGCCCTGGTTCACGACCCGGATGTGCTGCTGCTTGACGAACCAGCCTCCGGCCTTGACCCACGTGCACGTGTCGAGCTACGCGAACTGGTACGCGCGCTGCAGGGCATGGGCAAAACGATCATCGTCAGCTCACACATCCTGCCCGAACTGGCGGAAATGTGTACCGACATCGCCATCGTCCAGGGCGGCAAACTGATTGCCTCCGGCGATGTCGATTCTGTCTCGCATCGCCTGGGCAGCGGGCGCCGCCTCGAAATCCGCATTCTAGACCTGGCGCGCGTACCCAGGGCGATGGACCAGCTCAAACAGCTACCCGGAATCACCAATGTCACGCAGGGCAACGGCAGCAGCGACGCACAGCTTATTCAGGCCGAATTCAGCGGCGATGATCAAGAACTCCATCGCATCCTGGTTGCGCTGATTACTCACGATATCCCGGTGGTCTCGTTCGCGCCACGCAGCGGCAGTGGCCTTCTGGAAGAAGTTTTCATGAGTATTACAGAGGAGAGCACCCCATGATGACCTTCCTTGCCTTGCTCACCAAAGAAATGCGCCTGCGCCTGCGCCGCGAACGCACTATCTGGGTTATCGTGGCCTATATCTGCTTTATGGGTCTGCTGGGCTGGCTCACGATTAGCCGCTATAGCGCTCCCATCAACTATACCAATAACGCCCTGAGCGACGCCGGAACCTCGCTCTATATCCTGCTGGCACAGCTCCAGTTGCTGCTCATTATCTTTATCACGCCGGCTTTCACCGCTACCGCGATCAATGGAGAGAAGGAGCGGCAGACCTTTGATCTACTGCTCTGCTCGCGCCTCTCGTCCTTCTCTGTGGCAGCCGGCAAGCTGCTGGCTGGACTGGCCAATGCCCTGCTGCTGGTAGTGGCGTCCGCGCCCCTCTTTAGCCTGGTCTTCTTCTTCGGCGGCGTCGCTCCCGAACAGGTTGTACAAACCCTGCTGGTTTTCGCGGTCACAACGGTCGTCGTTGGCGCCTTCGGGCTATTCTGCTCCACCCTGTTCAAACGCCCCGCCATCTCGACTTCCGTGGCCTACCTGGCCAGCCTGGCATGGCTGGGCCTGCCCATCGTGATTAGCTTCTTCCTGATCACATCTGGCAATCAGGGATCAGCCTCATTCGTCGTCATCTCATCCGGCGTCAAAGGCCCCCCGGTCATCTCTCATATATCCACGCCCATATGGCTGGCCGCGAACCCGCTCGTGGCTCTCTCCAATGCCAATCCATCGCTTGGAAACAGCTCTTCGGGCTTCAATCTGCTCAACTTCTCGAATACCTATCAGATAGTTGATGCCACAATTGTGGCAAACGGCTCTCGTATCACCAACGTATTCACGACCTCGGTGGGTGGCTTAACGCTTCCCCCGCTCAATGCATATTTCATCCTATGCCTGGTGGCGAGCGTGCTCTTTTTCCTGGCAAGCATGGTCATGATCAAGCCCGCCAGCCTGCTCCATTTTTTCAAGCACGGGAAAAGATTATTTCGCTTCCCGGCCAGAGATACTAAATCTGTGAGTGAACCGCCAGAGCCCGACGAGGCCCCGGCAAAAGCATAAAGCACATGCGCGGTGTAAACCCGGCATGTTT
>JAFMRP010000156.1:0-3298 GCA_017354095.1 Ktedonobacteraceae bacterium | reverse complement strand
TGTTTCTTAAGCGCTTAGCAAAATAGTGTACAATAAAGGGACGGATATTCGCTCGTTTCTGATGAGCCTCATTCGCGTAATCGAGAAAGGTTTCTCGCCATGGCAACGCTTACTGCAACGAAAATAGCGAAAATCGCGCACGAGCCGATCAGTGCCGCTCACATAATCCCGGCGCTGCGACCCTGGCGCAGGCGCCTTACCCTTCAACGCGTCTTTTTCTGGTGCCTCAGTGGCATCCTTTGCGGGCTGATCCTGGCCAGCATCGTTTTTCTCATCGCGCGCCTGGTACCATGGGCCGCAGCGCCATACTGGGCTATCGGCCTGGGCAGCGCTAGCACGCTATGCACGCTGGCTGCCGCGCTCTGGCTGCGGCCCTCGCTAGCAAGCACCGCCCATACCATCGACGAACGGCTCTCGTTTCATGATCGCATCAGTACAGCCTGGGAGCTGCGTGAGCAGGATTCGGTCCTCCATCGCCTGCAGCGTAGCGACGCTCTTACCCGCCTGCGGCAATACACCCCCAGGGCAGCTATCTCATTACGCCTCAGCCGCTCCCGCTGGCTCACCTTGCTCATCGCAGCCGTAGCTCTGACACTGCTTATCGCGCTTCCCAATCCCATGAATGCTGTGCTCCAACAACAGGCAGCTTTTCAGAATCAGATCGCGCAGCAGGTGAAAGCCATCGATTCACTGCGCCAGCAGCTGGAGCAGCAGAACGGCACGACCGCAGAACAAAAACAGCAAACCGACCAGATTCTCAAAGATCTGCAGACCCAGCTCAAGCAAGCGAAAAACCAGACGGAAGCGCAGCAGGCCATCGCCCAGGCCCAGTCTAAGCTCGATCAACTACGCGATCCACAGGCAGCCAATCGCACACAGGCCCAATCAACCGCCGCCACCTCTCTCCAGAACAGCTCTAATCCCAACTTGAAGGCACTGGGCAACGCGCTCAATAAAGGCGACAGTAAAGCGGCTTCACAGGCTCTGCAAAACCTCTCGTCCCAGTTGAGCAGCCTCTCCCCTGATCAGCGCAGCCAGTTGTCCCAGCAGCTAGAAAAAGCCGCGAACCAGGCCAGCCAGGACCCCAACCTCAGCTCCGCGCTGCACCAGCTGGCCAAGGCTGTCGCGGATGGCAATCAAAGCGAAGTGAACGACGCGACTAACGCAGTCACAAACGCCATGAATCAGGCGGCCAACGCCCAGGCGCAAAATAGCACTATCAACAAGGCCACGCAGAGCCTGCAGCAGTCAGCCAACGCTCTGGCAGCCGCCGATACCACCGCCACACAAAGCCAGGGACAACAGGGCCAGCAAGGTCAGCAGGGGCAAGGCCAGAACCAGGGCCAGGGACAGGGACAGGGGCAGAACGGCCAGGGCCAGAACAACAATCAAGGCCAGGGCGGGCAGCAGGGCCAGGGTGGCAACGGCGGCCAGAACTCTGCAGGCAATCAGCAGGGTAAGAATGAACAGGTCTTCGTTCCCGGCCAGAATGGTTCAGGCGACAGCACACAGGGCATCGATAACAACAACAATAGCGTCGTGCAGCAGGGCAACTCGGTCCCCTATTCCCAGGTCATCCAGCAGTATAGCCAGGCAGCGCACGATGCCATCGACAACAGCAATGTCTCACCCGACACGAAAGACCTTGTCCACGATTACTTTGACTCACTAGAAGGACAGTAACTTTTATGGCGAAGAAAAGCGAACAGGCCCACGACAAGCCAGTTGACGAGACTGGCCAACCAGCGACGACGAGCATAACAGAGGAGGCACAGGAGCCCGACGAGGAAGAAATTGCCGAATTTATCAATGTGACCCGGCGGTTGGAAGAAGAACTATGCTCCATCGTTATCGGGCAGGAGGACGTTATCCGTGAACTCCTGCTGGCGCTCCTGTCCGGCGGCCATGTCCTGCTCGAAGGCGTGCCGGGACTGGGCAAAACGCTGCTGGTGCGCACGCTGGCCGATGCCTTGACGCTCAAATTCGCGCGCATCCAGTTCACGCCCGACCTGATGCCGGCCGATATCGTTGGCACCACGATCGTCAGTGAACAGATGGATGGGGCCACGACTGGCAGCAAACGCATCTTCAGCTTCCAGCCCGGCCCGATATTCGCCAATATTGTGCTCGCGGACGAGGTCAATCGCGCGACCCCCAAAACACAATCAGCCCTGCTCGAAGGCATGCAGGAGCACACGGTCAGCGTGGGCGACCAGACACGCCCCCTACCACAGCCATTTTTCGTGCTGGCAACACAGAACCCGCTCGAAATGGAAGGCACCTATCCTCTGCCCGAGGCCCAGCTTGACCGCTTTCTCTTGAAAATTATGGTCAATTTTCCCAAAGCAGAGGATCTCCTGCGCATCATCGATACGACCGTGGGAACACAGGTCGCGCGGGCCAGCGCCGTCGCTACCGGTGCGCAATTGCAGCGCCTGATCACGATCGCTCGCGCCGTCCCGGTCGCGACGCACGTCAAAGAGTACGCTGTTCGCCTCCTGCTGGCCACCCATCCCAATCAGGATGATGCCCCGGAGAAGGTCCGCCGCTATGTACGCTACGGCGGCAGCCCGCGTGGGCTACAGGCGATGATCACAACTTCCCGGGTGCGCGCCCTGCTCGAAGGCCGCTATAATGTCTCTATCGAGGACGTGCAGGCCGTGGCCTATCCGGCACTGCGCCATCGCATCGTGCCAAACTTCGATGGCCTGGCCGACGGCATCTCACCCGAGCATCTGATTGAGGCCATTATCAACGAGCTAGAAACAGCATAGAGGAACGTTGGATCATGCAAGATTCTCAGGCGACACGCTTCCCCCTGGATGCCAGCATCCTGCAGCGCCTGGATACCCTGGCGCTGCTCACACGCAGGCCCATGGCCAGCGGTCGCCCGGGCAGACGCCGCTCACCACAGGCAGGCTCCTCAATGGAGTTCGCGGACTTCCGCCGCTACGCGCCCGGCGATGACTTCCGCCGCATCGACTGGCGCGCCTATGCACGGCTGGAGCGGCTCTTCCTGCGCGTCTTCGAGGCGGAAGAGAACATTACCGTCACGATCCTGATCGATTGCTCCGACTCGATGCATCACGGCACGCCATCCAAGGCCGAACTGGCGCTACAATTAGCGGCGGCACTAAGCTACGTGGCGCTCAAATGCGAAGATAGCGTAATCGTTGGTGCGCTGACGGATCGCCTCGTCAGCTACCGCCGCGTGAGTGGCGGCAAAAACGCCATCTGGACGATCGGCGAGTTTCTCAACCGCCTGCCGCGCAGCGGCACCACCAATCTGAACAGAGCG
>JAFMRP010000873.1 GCA_017354095.1 Ktedonobacteraceae bacterium | reverse complement strand
GAGGTCGAAAATATGCCCAAGCCTCCGCAGACGGCCTGTACAACACCCGTCAGCGAGGGTATGGTCGTGCATACCAAAACCGAGCGAGTGCTCAAAGCACGCCAGGGCACCCTCGAATTCTTGCTCATCAACCACCCGCTTGACTGTCCCATCTGCGACAAGGGCGGTGAATGCGATCTGCAGGACTTCACCCTGCGTCACGGGCCAGGCGGAACACGCTTCGACCTCAACAAACGTCACTACCAAAAGCCCATCCCGGTCAGCGATGACGTTATGCTCGACCGCGAGCGCTGCATTCTCTGCCAGCGCTGCACGCGTTTCAGCTCAGAAATCTCGATGGACAATGGCCTGGTCATGATCTCGCGTGGCTACCGTATGGAAGTCGGCACCGCCCCTGATCATGCCTTCGACTCTATTTTCTCCGGCAACACTGTCGAAATCTGTCCCGTGGGTGCCCTGACCTCTTCGAAATATCGCTTCAAGGCACGCCCCTGGGAACTGAAGAAGACGCCCAGCATCTGCAATAACTGTAGCGTCGGCTGCAACGCTCGCATCGACAGCCGTGTTGACCGCGTGCTGCGCCTGATGTCGCGCACCAACGACGAGATCGATGATGGCTGGCTGTGTAACCGTGGGCGCTGGGGATTTGATTTCGTCAACAACCCCGATCGCCTGCGCACTCCACTTATTCGCCGCAATGGCAATCTGACGCCCGCGACCTGGGAAGAAGCCTTCTTCTATATCACCACGCGCCTCGCGGAAATCACGAAGCAACATGGCGCGCAGTCCGTCGCCGGCATTGGCTCAACGCGCACTACCAACGAAGAGGCCTATCTCTTCCAGAAGTTGCTGCGCGATGTCATTGGCACATCACACATCGATCACCATCATGGCCGCTTCCAGGGACCACGCGATCAACTCACCGGTCGGCCCTGGATGATGAGCAACAGCATTGCCGAGATCGAACAGGCCTCGCACATCGTGCTCATCGCCTCCGATCCCTACGAGCGCCAGCCCATCCTCAATCTGCGCATTAAAAAAGCTATCAGGGCTGGTGCCAGGCTCTACATTGTCAATGCTAATCCGACCGAGCTTGATCGATTCGCCGCCACGCGTATCACTGTTCCCGCTAATGGCGCTGGTGCTGCCGCTAAATTGCTGCTCAAACAGGCGCTCAAGAGCGCTCAGAATAGCGAGCAGAAAGAAATCGCTGCCCAGGTGAAGCTTGATGCTCAGGCCACCAGTGCTGCAGAGCAGGCACTTGACCCCGAAGTCGTCGCCCAACTTAATAATCTGGCCGATGAAATCGCTGGCGCGAAGGGTGCCATCATCCTCTATGACGAGATGGCTACGCTCGATCCCGGCTGCGAAGATCTGGCCGCCGATGTACAGGCGCTGGCTGTTGTCACTGGTAATATCGGGCGTCCTGGTGCCGGCGCTGGCCCACTCTTCGAAGATGCAAACTCGCTCGGCGCGCGCGACATGGGCTTGCTGCCCGATGTGCTCCCCGGCTACACAACGGCTACCCAGCCCGGCATGTCCTATGCTGAGATCCTGAGCAGCCCGCAGATCAAGGCCCTCTTCGTTATGGGAGCTAACCCGGCTCGCCACCTGGAGAAGCAGGAACTGCCCTCAACGCTTGAATTCGTCGTTGTGCAAGATCTCGTGCTCAGCGAAACCGCTCAGCAGGCCGATGTCGTGCTGCCAGCCGTTACCTTCGCGGAAAAAGATGGCACTATGACTAATGTCGATCACCATGTGCAGGTTATCCGGCGAGCGCTGCGTCCTCTACCGGGCGCGAAGGCTGATTGGGAGATCCTCTGTGCGTTGGCTAGCCACCTTGGCCAGAACTGGGATTACGATAGCCCCGCCGATATCTTCCTGGAAATCGCTGCCGGTAATTCTCTCTATAGCGGCCTCACCGTGGAAGATCTGGGCCGCCAGGGCATACGCACGCAGGAGCAGGAGGTGGCGCATGCTTGAATTTCTCAATAACTTTTACGTTGCGACCATTATAAAGAGCGCGATCATTATTGCGGTGCTGCTCACGGCTTTTGCCTATATGACCCTGATTGAGCGCCGTGTAGTCGCCAAACTCCAGGGTCGCCTCGGACCAAACCGCGCCGGTCCTTTCGGCTTCTTGCAGCCCCTGGCCGATGCGCTCAAAATGGCCTTCAAAGAGCAGATCGTTCCGACACAGGCCAGGAAGCTCATTTACCTGATCGCGCCGGTAATCTCGGTCGTGATCGCCCTGAGTGCCTTTGCTGTCGTGCCCTTTGGCGCCGTCGATCCGAAAAATCCTAACTCTCCCTGGGGACCCGTCATTGCCGACATTAACGTCGGCCTGCTCTGGATTCTCTCGATCTCATCTCTGGCCGTCTATGGTATCGTGCTTGGCGGCTGGTCCTCCGGCAATCGTTACTCGCTGCTCGGCTCGCTGCGCAGTGCCGCTCAGATGGTGTCATATGAAACCAGCCTGGGCCTTGCCCTGGCCGGAGCGCTGATGTGGACCAGCACCCTGAGCCTGGTTGGCATCGTCCACTACCAGACACAGAATTTCTGGCTCATCGTTGTGCAGCCTCTGGGCTTTTTCCTTTATCTCATCGCCGGCACAGCCGAGGTCAATCGCGCGCCGTTCGATCTGCCAGAGGCCGAGCAGGAATTGACCGCCGGCTATCTCACCGAGTACAGCGGCCTGCGCTGGAGCCTCTATCAGATGGCCGAATATATCAACATGATCACTGTGAGCGCTGTGGTTACGACGCTCTACCTGGGCGGCTGGACCTTCTTCGGGCTGGAGCGCATCCCGTTCCTGGGCTTCGTCTTTTTCGTGATCAAAGTGGCTATCTTCCTGTTCCTGTTCATCTGGCTGCGCGCTACGCTGCCGCGTATTCGCTATGATCGCCTGATGCGTCTCGGCTGGCAGGTGCTACTGCCGTTGAGCGCGCTAAACGCTGTTATCGCGGCAGTCTGTGTTACTCTTGAATCCCAGTTCAACCTGCCCTGGATGTGGGTGGTGAACCTTGTCGTCAGCCTGCTGATCATCGCCATTGTGTTCTTCGTCCTGCGCCAGAAGAGCATCATCGAGAAGACGCGCTTCGTAGAGAAAGCCGCTCAGGGAGCTGCCGATCTGCCAGCCTCGGTTCGCCTGGTCAAATTCGAGGCCACCACTACCAACGGAACAACCGAAGCCGCCGCCGAAGAAGCCAAAGCCGCGCAGGCTTGATTTTGAGCGTGATGTTTGTGACGAGGTGACA
>JAFMRP010000872.1 GCA_017354095.1 Ktedonobacteraceae bacterium | reverse complement strand
GGACGAGCGTGAAGAGAAAAGTGTTTTTGAGCCGGCGCGGGGCTGTGGCGAGAGAGGGTTGAGAGGCGGCTCTGATGGAGAGGAAGGCTGCCAGAGAGATCAGGCCAAGGGCTGGCACTGTCAGGGTTATGTGCAGGATGGGCAGGGGCGAGAACTGGCTGTCTATGATGGCGCTGCCAAGGGATAGGACAAAGAGGACAGTGCCAAGTCCGGCGAAGTCCAGGCGCGGATTTTTGTGGTCGCGGCTGATGAGATAGAGTCCTGCCCAGAGGGTCAGGCCAAAGACGATGATACAGATCACGAGTATCCAGGTTGGCATTGTGTGGTTACTCCGGTGGGCGGGGGCGGCTCCTGGCTAGAGCCGCCTTCGCCGTTTGTGGATTACTTCTGTCCGCTCAGATACTGAAGCGCTTTGATCAATTGGAGATCGCTGCTTTTGAGTATCTGTTCCTGCGACAGCTTGCTAGCGTTTTCGTCCGTGGGGGTGAGCGGCTGATTTTTCGCGCCCATGTTCACCACGTGGCCGGCGTCGGGAGTGATGCCCTTGTCGCGGATGAACTGGCCGCTGGGCGTCAGCCATTCCTGTATGCCGAGCAGGATGGCCGAGCCATCGGAAAGGTCGTACTCTTGAAGCACGGTACCTGTTCCGAAGGTATGGTCGCTGCCGATGATAGTAGCGCGATGATTATCTTTCAAGGCGCCAGAGACGATTTCTGCGGCGCTGGCTGAGTTCTGGTTAATCAGCACGACCAGGCGGATCTGCGTATCGAGCGGGGTGCCGTTGGTTTTGACCTCCTGGCGTGTGCCATCTTTATTCTGAGTGATCAGGATCGTGCTGCCCTGTTTCAGGAACAGGCTGGCGGTCTGTTGGGCTTCGTCGAGCAGGCCACCGGGATTATCGCGCAGGTCCAGGATAATGCTGGTCGCGCCTTGTTTTTTCGCTTGAACGATCGCGTCTTTGAGCTGGTTCGAGACGCCGTCGGCAAACTGTACGATCTGGATATGAGCGGTATGGCTTTCGGGTATGTAGTGCATAATCACGTTTGGTGCGCGAATTTCGGCGCGTGTGATCTTGAACGTGAGTGGTTGTGATTCGCCGGGGCGCTGGACGGTGATGGTCACGGTAGTGCCGGCTGCTCCCTGGATCTGGCTGCTTACGCCATTGACATCTTTGCCGGCGGTACTCACGCCATTGACGGCAGTAATCACATCGTCGTGTTGCAGGCCAGCTTTATCGGCGGGTGAGCCTGGGATGGGGGCGGTGATGATTAATTTTTTCGTATTGGGGTCCTGGTGCAGGTAGATGCCGATGCCGGTGAACTTGCCGCTCAGGCCCTGTTTTTCGGCCTGGACATCCTGGGGGGTCAGGAAGCGGGTGTGGCCTTTATCGTTGAGTGATTTAGCCATCGCGTCGATTGCGGCGTAGGACATCTTCTTATAGTCTACCTGTTGACGATCGACGTAGTTTTGATCGATGGTATTCCAGGCCTGTTGAATCAGTTGGGCGTAGGCCTGGGACTGGTTGTTCTGGTCGAACTGGTTACTGAAGTACTGGTGGCTGAACCATCCGGCGAGGAAGGCGATAGCGATCAGTGCCAGGATGCCGGCGGCGCGGCTCAGCAGGCGTGAGAGACGGCTGGTGGAGCGCTCCGGTGAGTGCCCGCTCATGTTGCTAGATGGTACCTGAGACGAATCCTCTTCGGGCATGATGAAGGAGGGAGAATGGTACGGATTATCGTAGTCTGGCTGTGGTGGGGGGTAGCCAGGCTGACCTGGTTGTGCGGACTGAGGACGGGAATTAGCCGGCCCTTCATACCAACTTGGTTCGTCGTATTTACTCACCGATAGCCTCCATAGGTGTGGAAGTGCAATGCATGCTAGAAAACAATAAGAGATGCGGCTATTTATTGTAACGCTGCGCATTGGTTATGGATACATTGTCATGTTAGTCGTCTTATGTATAAAAGTCAATCAAGGTGTAGGGACGAAAGGGTGTGGCCGGGTCTGACGTGATCGTATATGTACCTGTTGGGAGCGAAAAATAAAAATGAGGGGTAGTCCTGATGAGACTACGCCCTCTTGATATGCGTTGGCAAATGAATAGCTCCCAATCCCGTTGCTGTTGAGATGTGGAGTTGGGGATTGGGTGGTGTTTATTGTTGTATTGTCTAGTGATGTCGAGAGGAGCACAGTCTATGCTGCGAGAGCAGCGAATGTGCTACCCCGAGGCGGGTGCAGCCTGTTGTTTTTTGGGCGGTTCCCAGCCAGGAGCACGGGAGACGGTCATTGACATGATGCGGCCCTCCATGACGGGGGGGCGCTCAATGGTAGCAACGCCTTTCAGGTCTTCCACGATGCCCTCCAGCAGTTTGCGACCGATATCGGGGTGTCGCATATCGGGTCCCCGGAATCGCACGCTGACGCGCACCTTGAAGCCATCAGCTAGAAACTCCTGAATTTTACGAGTTTTCACCCCTACGTCGTGCTCATCTGTACGGGGACTCATACGAATTTCTTTGAAGGAGATGGCTTTTTGATTTTTGCGAGCCTCGTTCTCTTTCTTGGCCTGTTCGTATTTGAACCGCCCATAATCCATGAGTTTGCACACTGGTGGCATAGCGTTGGGTGATACTTCGACCAGGTCAAGGTCCCTTTCACGAGCGATCTCAAGTGCACGTATGGGTGGCATCACTCCCAACATCTCGCTATTCTCATCGATTAAGCGTATTTCGCGTGCGCGAATGCGCTCGTTTACCCGTGTCTCACGAGAACGTTCGTTCCCCCGAAAATCCCTGTTAATAGGCTGAACCTCCTCTTGTAATACTAAGCATGTAAGTCCTTATTGAATGTGTACACTGCTCATTGAGCCGCTACTTAAACTGTATCCTGATTATGGTTTACCAGACTCGGCGATGTCTAAACCGTGAGTTGCTATCATAATGTGCAACGGACGGTACAAGTATACTACGGGTGTTGCACCTTTGCAAGATCGACGATTGATGGTGCTTTTTCTGGCGGCCTCCCGTGTATTGTTGCCTGAGGCTGGCGTTGCATACTATAACACATGCGGGGGCGTTACTATTCCCGCGAGGAATGTGGTAATGATACATGGCCACCTCCCAGGTGGATGTAAGTATACACAGAGGGTCTGCAAGTTGGGGAGCAGGCCCGTTGTTTTTTGGGGAATCGATGTAAGAAACCCTCCACACCCTCCACAATGGCCTCTGGAGCCGCTGCAAACCCTCCACAGATCCTCCAC
>JAFMRP010000010.1 GCA_017354095.1 Ktedonobacteraceae bacterium | reverse complement strand
AAAGGCACGTCTATAATAAGGAGCCTCTCATGTCTTTTGATATTCTTAAAGGGATGGCAACCACCCTGAAAAATATGGGCAGAAAGCCAACCACCGTCTCCTATCCAGAGGAGGAGCGCGAACTGCCACCGCGTTTCCGGGGACGCCACGTGTTGCACCGCTATGATAACGGCCTGGAGCGCTGCGTAGGCTGCTACCTCTGCGCGGGCGCCTGTCCGGCCGATGCCATCTACATCGAGGCGGAGGAAAACAGCGAAGACAGCCCCACATCGCCGGGCGAACGCTACGCTAAAATCTTCGACGTCAACATGCTGCGCTGCATCTTCTGTGGCTATTGCCAGGCGGCCTGCCCGACCGGCGCTATCACGCTGGAGAAAGAATACAAACTGGCTGCCTATTATCCAGAAGATTTTATCTACCATAAGGAACAATTGCTGGAGCCGGAAGGGCAATCGACGGTTGGCTCAAACGAAGTGTGGGCTGAACCCGCGCCACAAGATGCTGCTCAGCCCGTGCCGCAAGAGCGCAAAGTCTTTGATGGTTCGCAAGCCAGCGCCGCCGCGGTCGGCCTCGGCAACGTACATACTGAGCGCCCGGTGTTCCTTGTTGACGAGGAACAAGACGCCGACAGAAGGACTTCATCTCGCTCAGAAACCGAGAAATAAATGGCACAAATTTACCTGTGCCAGTGAGTAAGAGGAACCTGCAATGTCATTTGAAGTGGTCTCATTCATTGTATTGGCGGTCGCCAGTGTGGCCTCCGCCATAGGAGTGATCGTCTTCAAGAATGCGGTACACAGCGCTTTGAGCCTGATTTTAACGCTTCTGTTTCTGGCGCTGTTCTACTTGCAACTTGGAGCTATGTTTATTGCCGTGGTGCAGATCTTGATCTACGCTGGCGCTATTATGGTGCTCTTCCTGTTTGTCGTCACCATGCTCGCGCCTGACCCTGGTGATGTAGAGAATCGTGATCGCATGTCCTGGCAGCGCTTTGTTGCCGCTCTGCTCGGTCTGACACTGGTTGGCGCTTTGAGCTACCTGCTCTTCACTGGTGTCCAGATCTCTGATAAAATTACGACTGTTGGTGGAGACTACCAGGCCGCAGTAGCAAAGCAGGGAAATATTGAGGCGTTTGGCCTGGCGCTTTTCCATGGCTATCTCTTTCCCTTTGAAGTCACCAGCTTACTGATCGTCGTCGCCATTCTCGGCGCCTTAATCTTCGGTCGCAGGGCATAAGGGGTTCCAAGGGGCGAAGCCTTTTGGCAGGGTCTGGGTCGTCCCCAGATTTCTCACACCTTCTCTTGTCGCTGGAGGCAGCGTACCCAGCAATTGCTGAAGGAAATAGAAAATGGACTTTATACATACAATACCGCTGACCTGGTACCTGGTTGTGAGCGCCATCCTGTTCGCGGTTGGCGTCGTCGGCGTGCTGGCGCGGCGTAATCCACTCATCATCTTTATGTCGATTGAGCTCATGCTCAATGCTGTTAATCTATCGTTTGTGGCCTTATCCAGCTATTTGCGCTCGGCTGATGGACAGATGTTTGTCTTCATCGTTCTCACTGTTGCCGCCGCCGAGGTGGTAGTTGGCCTGGCTCTGATCGTCTCCATCTTCCGCACACGCCGCGATATCGATGTTGACGACATGAATCTGTTGCGAGGCTAAGTATGGCAAATCTGAGTTTATGGGTGCTGCTCCTGCCTCTGCTGGGATTTGTGATCCTGGGAGTACTGGGCAAGCTGATGTCGAGGAGGGCCATTTTGACGGTGGCCTGGGGCGCCTGCGGCCTTGCCTTTCTCTTCGCTCTCAGCAACTTCTTCTCAGTGCTCGGCACGCCCGTCAGTAATCGTGCGACGGCTGGAGACCAGGTCGTCTATGACTGGGTGCTTTCGGGAGCAAATAGCGCTAATCCATTCCATGTATCGTTTGGTCTATTGCTCGACCCGCTTTCAGCCACGATGCTGCTGATCGTAACGGGTGTTGGACTGCTTATACATATCTATTCAGCAGGTTATATGGAGGACGATCCCGGCTTCTGGCGCTACTTCTCCTTCCTGAACTTCTTTATTTTCGCTATGGCTCTGCTGGTTGCCGCCGATAACTTCCTCTTCTTGCTGATCGGCTGGGCTCTGGTTGGACTGGCGTCGTTCCTGCTGATTGGCTTCTGGTATCAGCGCCGCTCGGCTGTTGCCGCTGCGCAGAAAGCCTTCGTGATAAATGTAATCGGTGATTTTGGCCTGATGCTGGCCATCTTCCTGATCTGGACGACCTTCAAAGTCGTTGACTATCACGGCGTTTTTGGCGCCATTAGCAAGCAGTTGCCCACTGGCAGCGCTACCGCGACTGCCATTACGCTGCTGCTCTTTGTGGCCTGTGCCGCTAAATCGGCGCAGTTGCCGCTCTACATGTGGCTGCCCGATGCTATGGAAGGTCCAACGCCTGTCAGCGCCTTGATCCATGCTGCGACGATGGTCACTGCTGGTGTCTATCTCGTGGCGCGCGCACATCCGCTCTTCGAGGCCGCTCCGGTGGCCCTGAACGTCGTGGCCGGCATTGGCGGTGCTACTGCTCTATTCGCCGCGATCATCGCGCTGGCTCAGCTCGACATCAAACGAGTACTGGCCTATTCCACCATTAGTCAGCTGGGCTATATGTTTATGGGCGAAGGCGTCCACGACTATTCCGCTGGCATCTTCCATCTGACCACGCATGCCTTCTTTAAGGCGCTGCTCTTCCTGGGCGCTGGTGCTGTTATTCACGCTCTGGGTGGTGAGCAAGATATGCGCAAGATGGGCGGCCTGCGCCAGCGTCTGCCCATCACGTTCTGGACCTTCCTGGTTGCCACGCTGGCTATCAGTGGTATCATTCCTCTCTCCGGTTTCTGGAGTAAAGACGAAATTATTGGCTCGGTCTTCGCTGCGGCGACCTCGACCGGCAATACCTGGTACTATGTGCTGTGGGGCGTGGCTCTGCTCACTGCAGGTCTGACCGCCTTCTATATGTTCCGTCTTTTCTTCGGCATCTTCATGGGCGACTTTCGTGGCGCGACACCCGCTACGCGTCCTGGCTATGAGGAGGAAGAGGATGGGGACGAACACGGCCATCACCACCGCATTCATAGCATCTATGATGTTTTCGAAGTCCCAGCTGTCATGTCGGTGCCTCTGATCATTCTGGCGGTGCTCTCCTTCTTTGGCGGCATCCTTGGCTCGCTGGAACTGATTGGCCTGCCGAAATGGTCGCCATTGGCCAGCTTCCTGACACCTCTTATGGCCGATGTGCATATGCCAGAAGCATCTCTAGGGCTGCTCTGGATCTCGGCGGGGGCAAGCCTGCTTATCGCGGTGCTGGGCATCGCGGGCGCCTGGCTTAAATATGGCCGCGGCTTCAGCTACAAAGAGAGCCGTAATCCACTCTACCTCTTCGTTCTCAACAAGTACTATGTGGACGAAGCGCTCTCTTTTGTGCTAGTCAAGCCTGTGCTGGCCATTGGCCGCTTTGCTACCTGGGGCCTGGAAAACTTTACGCTCGATGGCCTCAGCAAGGGTATCGCGGTTGTCTTCCGTGGCATTAGTTCCGGCCTGCGCCGCTTACAAACCGGCTATATGCGTAACTATGCCCTGGCAATCCTGCTTGGCGTTGTCCTGATTATTCTCTATTATGCGGTGAGGGGGTAGAGGTCATGTTTCCTTACTTAACGGTTTCTATTCTCCTCCCCATCCTGGGAGGGCTTGTTGTCCTGCTCTTACCTAAAGAGCGCTCTGGCCTGATTCGCTGGACATCGCTCATCGTTGCTCTGCTGAACCTGGTGCTGGTGGTCGTCATCTCGCTGCTCTACGCGCAGATCAATACCAGCAGCTACTTGAGCACCTATGCCCTTGAGGAGAATCTACACCTTAGCACCGGTATTGGCGTCAATTACCATCTGAGCGTTGACGGCGTGAGTATCCTGCTCATTCTGCTCACGGCTCTGCTGACCGTGGTCTGCATCGGGGCTTCCTTCAAGGTTGAGCGCAAGCTCAAGAACTATATGGCCTTTATGCTGCTGCTGGAAAGTGGTATCCTGGGCGTCTTTATGGCGGCCAATCTCTTCTTGTTCTACATCTTCTGGGAACTGATGTTGATCCCGGCCTACTTCCTGGTTGGCAGCTGGGGTGGTGAGCGCCGCATTTATGCTGCCTTCAAGTTTGTGCTCTATACCTCTGTCGGTAGCCTGCTGATGCTGGCGGGTATCATTGCCCTGGGCTACTATCACCAGATCGCTGCTGGTGGGGCCTATACACTGGACCTGGCCGATCTGCTCAACACCAGACTCGATAGCACGCTGCAGCTCTGGCTCTTCGCGGCCTTCGGTCTGGCCTTCGCTATCAAAGTGCCGCTTATCCCGTTCCACAGCTGGCTGCCCGATGCTTATAGCGAGGCTCCAGCCCCGGTAACGGCTATGCTGGCGGGCGCGATGTCCAAGACTGGTGCCTATGCCTTCCTGCGCTTCTGCATCCCGCTCTTCCCGCAGGCCGCGCAGATGCTGGCCCCGGCCCTGAGTATCCTGGCTCTGATCGGTATTCTGTACTGCGCTCTGCTGGCCCTGGTGCAGACTGACCTGAAGCGCCTGCTCGGCTATTCCAGCATCAGCCACCTGGGTGTAGTTATGCTGGCCCTGTTCGCGTTCAACCTGCAGAGTGTGGAGGGTTCGGTCATGCAGATGGTGAACCATGGTATCACCACTGCCGCGCTCTTCCTCATTGCTGGTTTCATTGAGGCGAAGACCGGCACGCGCCGCCTGAGCGATTTTGGCGGTCTGGCCTTCCGTGTGCCTGTGCTGGCGACAATCATGGCCATCGCGGCGCTCTCATCGCTTGGCCTGCCTGGCCTCAACAGCTTTGCTGGCGAATTTATGGCCCTGCTCGGTATCTTCAATGGTAATATGGTCTTCGGCATTCTGGCGACTGCTGTAGTGGTACCTGCTGCCTGGTATATGCTGCGCTTCTTCCAGGGCATAATGCAGGGTCCACGCCAGCAGGGGGGGCTTGTTGGAGCCAGCCTGCGCAGGGGCGTGCTCTTCGATGTCCATGTGCATGAGTTTCTATCCCTGGCACCATTACTGGCATTGATCTTCATCCTTGGCCTGCTGCCGCAGCCGCTGATCTTCCTGATGGAGCGATCACTGCTCACTGTGATGCAGGTCGTGGGAGTGAAGTAGTTCGAGGTATCTGCTATGACGTTTATATATACAGTGCCACCAGAAGATTGGGGGCGTATCGCGCCAGTTTTGGTCCTGGTTGGCATGGCACTCATTGTCATGCTCGTTGACCTGCTGCTCCCGCACGCAGGCCCGCGCTCAAAGGACACTGGCCCGGAAAATTTCCTGATATTGCCGATCCTCTCCTTCCTCGGCGTGCTGGGTGCCCTGGCGGCAACCATCACGCTGTTCATCGTGGGAGACCAGAAGCCCGCTTTCAACCAGATGGTCGGCACTGATCAGGGTACGCTTTATGCCTTCATGGCCATCCTGACGGCCAGCGGCATTGGCATCCTGCTGTCGCCAGCTTACTTGAAGCGTCTGAACCTGGTTCACCAGGGAGAATATTACGCGCTGATGCTGCTCGCCACAGTTGGTATGCTCTTCCTGGCAGCGGCATACAACTTCGTGATCATTTTCGTTGGCGTTGAATTGCTTTCGCTCTCGCTCTACATCCTGTGCAGCTATGTGGGACGCCGCAGGGCTTCGCAGGAGTCGGGTATGAAGTACTTCTTGCTCAGCTCATTTGCCTCGGCTTTCCTGCTCTATGGTATCGCGCTGGCATATGGGGCAACGGGTCGCACCGGCTTCAACGATATCGCAACGTTTATGGCGACGAACTTCTCTCAGGGGCATGCCCCGGTGCTGCTGCTGGTGGCTATGGGCTTGCTCTCTGTTGGCTTTGCCTTCAAAGTTTCGGCTATTCCCTTCCAGGCCTGGACCCCCGATGTCTATCAGGGTGCGCCTGCTCCCGTGACGGCCTTTATGTCGGTTGGCACCAAGGCGGCGGCGCTGGTAGCCTTTGCGCGCGTCTTTGACTTTGTGCTGGGCCCTGTAGCAGGTGATTGGATTCCAGTGGTCTGGGCAATCGCCATCCTGACCATTATCGGCGGCAACCTGATGGCGGTTGTGCAAAGCAACGTTAAGCGTATGCTGGCCTATTCCAGCATCGCGCACGGCGGCTATCTGCTGATCGGCATCGTGGCGGGCTCCGCGGTTATTACCAAAAATGGCGCTGTTGACAAAACTAGCGTCATTGGAGTTGCTGCTATTCTCTTCTATCTGCTCTGCTATGCCTTTATCAATACAGGAGCCTTTGGCGCAGTCTCCATGCTGGAGCGCCTCGACAATTCTGGTCTGGATGCCAAAGATCTACGCGGCCTCTGGTATCGTCGCCCGGCGGTGGCGGGTTTTCTGGCTTTCTTCCTGCTCTCTCTGGCAGGCTTTCCACCGATGGCCGGTTTTGCTTCGAAGTTCTTCCTGTTCTCATCGGCTATAGTGCGGGGACATCCCGAGCTGCTGATCATTGGTGTGCTGGCCAGTGTGCTCGGTATGTACTACTACCTGCGTATCATCGCAACGATGTTCATGGAGCAGCGCGAGCAGGCTCCAGCTACGGCAGGAACCCCTGCACCGGCAGTGCCGTCCACGCCTCGTCGTGCGCGAACGGGGGGCCTCGCCGGGGGCACCGCTACCGCCGTAGCCACCAGGCCCGCCGCGGCGACCACGGCTAAACCATCTGCCCCGGCTACTCCTGCTGGGGAATCGGAGGAAGTTGAACAACATACCTGGATGTCCTGGACTGCCCTGGGTATCGCTGCACTTGGCACGCTCGCGGCCGGTACAGTTTTCTCGTTCTGGCTAATTCAGCTGGCCCAGCAGGTTGCCCCGAATCTGCTGACCCGCTAAAAATTTGCGGTGCTGTGAATTCACAGCACCGCAAAGCTCCCTATCAGGCTACTCCTTCTTCGCCTATCTTCCATCCCCCCATTATAATTAGTAAATAGAAGTGTTAAGTGTGGAACTAATGTGTCTTTTGCCTCGTGAGAATGTTATGTGTACCTCCAAAGGCGTTGTTAACGTATCTCTGGATTGCCATCGATTCACTGGCAAGTATGATTTCCGGGAGAACAACTGATGAAGAAAGCGCTGCCACGATTGATAAGGCCAGCCAGGAACGCGCTATGGCTCACGGTCATTATAGGGGCCGCGCTCGCTGTAGTGACGATGGCCCAGATGACCTGGCTGAGCGCGGTCGTGAGCCGCGTTTTTTTATCGCATGCAAATCTTGCCCAGGTCATGCCTATACTGTTGTTTTTGTCGAGTGCGATGGTGGTGCGCGCGCTGCTTACATACTGGCGTGAAGTGGTGGCACAGCGCGGAGCCAGGCGCGCGAAGTCTGCATTGCGGGAGCGCCTGTTCGCACATCTCTTGAGGCTTGGCCCGGCTTATTGCAAGGATGAGAGCACTGGCGAACTGGTGGCAACGGCCAGCGAGGGCATTGAGCGCCTTGATGCCTATATCGGTCGCTATCTGCCTCAGGTCTATCTGAGCGTGCTGGTTCCGCTGCTGATCGCGCTCTATATTGTTCCCCATGATTGGATCAGCGCTCTATTGCTGCTGTTCACCGGGCCTATTATTCCGCTGCTGACAATCCTTGTCGGCAGCTACGCGGAGAAGCGCATTCAGAGCCAGTGGAACGCTTTAGCGCGCATGAGCTCGCACTTTCTGGATGTCATTCAGGGATTGACGACCCTGAAGCTCTTTGGCCGCAGCAGCGCGGAGGGCGCGCGCGTGAGCCGCATCAGCGAGGCGTTTCGCGACAAAACGATGCGGGCGCTGCGTATGGCGTTTTTGTCTGGTATGGTGCTGGAATTTATGGTTTCGGCTGCGATCGGCCTGGTGGCTGTGACGCTGGGCGTGCGACTGCTGAATAATGCGATCTCCTTTGAGCAGGCCTTTCTCATCCTGCTGCTGACTCCGGAGTTCTATCGCCCTTTGAGAGAACTGGGTACGCAGCGTCACGCGGGAATGGAAGGCAAGGCGGCATTGAAGCGTATCCTGGAAATTTTAGAGCGGGAGCAGAGGCCAGAGCCGCAGGCGAGCAGTGCTGGCGGTAGTATCTCGTCACAGCCCTTGAGTATTCAGCTGAACGACGTTACTTGTAGCTATCCGGGGAGTGAACGGCCAGCCCTGCAACAGATTACACTGGCACTGCCACCGGGCTCTATTACAGCCCTGGTTGGGCCCTCTGGCGCGGGGAAGAGTACATTATGCAGCCTGCTGCTGCGCTTCATCGACGCCCGGCAGGGCGAGATTACCGCCAATGGCATTGATCTCTCCAGCCTCGCGGTTGAGGACTGGCATCGATACGTGGCCCTGGTGCCGCAGCGGCCACACCTCTTTGCCGGCAGTATCTACGCTAATATCCAGCTTGCGCGCGCGGACGCCAGCAGGCAGGAGATCGAAGAGGCCGCCAGGCTGGCTGGCGCAAGCGAGTTTATTCAGCAATTACCAGAAGGCTACGATACAGAGATCGGAGAGCAGGGCTTGCGTTTAAGCGCAGGCCAGGCTCAGCGCCTGGCTATTGCCCGCGCATTTCTCAAGAACGCGCCGCTGCTGATCCTGGATGAGCCAACCTCGCATCTTGATCCAGTCAGTGAAACACTGGTTCAACAGGCGCTGACAAGGTTAATGCGCAACAGAACGGTGCTGGTCATCGCGCATCGCTATAACACTATAAAGCATGCCCGGCAAATTGTTTCTCTAAAGGAGGGGCGGATTGTCAAGATCAGCCAGCAGGCGGGGTATGCTGAAGGCAGTTGGGATGAGTGTTCGGCCCTCCGCGAGGGAGGGCCCTACATTTCCCGAGGGGTGACAGTCAGATGAATATATTGCTGCGCCTGTTTAAATTGCTGTGGCCATTTCGCTGGCAGATTTTGCTGGCCACGCTGCTCGGCTGCGCTACAATTGCCAGCAATATAGGCTTGTTGAGCATGGCTGCCTATCTCATCGCTGCTGCCGCCCTGGGGCCGCTGCTGGTCACACTGAGCATTCCTATGTATATTGTACGCTTTGCGGGCGTCTCGCGCGCCGGGAGTCGCTATGCAGAGCGGCTGGTGTCGCACGACGCGACCTTTCGCCTGCTGACCCGCCTGCGCATCTGGGTGTATAGCCGTCTCGAACCGCTGGCTCCCGGCCATCTGCTGACCTATCGCAGCGGTGATATCCTGGCGCGGCTGGTCTCGGATGTCGATGAGCTGCAGAACGTTTATCTCAGGGTGTTCTCGCCAATCATCGTGGCCATCAGCATGAGCGCTGTCACCTTTTTCGCCTTCTCCCTCTTTGATCTCAGGCTGGCCTGGGTAGCTGTGGCTTTTCTAGGCGCCGCCGGGCTGGGTGTGCCACTGCTGGTGGGACTGCTGGCTCGTCACCTGGGGAGGCAGCAGATGGAGGCGCAGGCCGAACTAAAGACGCTGCTGGTCGAGAGTATTCAAGGTATGCCTGATCTGCTGGTGTATGGGCAGGCGCGAGCACGCCAGCATCAGATTTCCGATCTCAATCAACGTCTGGGAGATATACAACAGCGGATGGCCAGCATTAACGGTCTGCAGCAGGCGCTAAACGATCTATGCATGAACCTGGCTATTGTAGTGATCCTGCTGCTCGCTATTCCGCTGGTCAGTGCCAGGGCGATCAATGGGGTCTATCTGGGATTTCTGGCGCTACTGATGCTGGGGAGCTTTGAAGCGGTGCAGCCGCTGGCGCAGGCCTTTCAATCCCTGGGGCACTCGCTGGCAGCTGGCAAGCGCTTATTGAACGTGATTGACGCCGCTCCAGCAGTGACCGAGCGCGCCGAGCCACTGCCGGTGACGACGGGAACAGAGCATACGTTAGAATACCGGCAGGTGCGGTTCGCCTACGCGAGCCAGCAGGAGACTATTCTGCACGATATCAACTTGAAACTACATCCAGGGAGACGTGTGGCCCTGGTGGGGGCCAGCGGTTCAGGCAAAAGTACACTGGCACGCCTGGCGCTGCGTTTCTGGGATGTCGATCAGGGCAGCATTTTGCTGGACGGCCAGGACATCAGGCAGTACGCGCTCACGGATCTGCGCAACTTGATTGCAATGGTCGATCAGAATACCTATCTATTTAATAACACCATACGGGGGAATCTGCGACTTGCGAGGGCTGATGCCAGCGATAGCGAGATTGAGCGGGCCATCGAGCGGGCGCAGTTGAGCACATTTATTGAGGGACTGCCAGATGGGCTGAATACGTGGATCGGAGAGCAGGGACTACGCCTCTCAGGTGGCGAGCGGCAGCGCCTGGCTATCGCCCGCGCACTGCTGAAGGATGCTCCGATCTTGATTCTGGACGAAGCGACTGCCAACCTGGACCCCGAAACCGAGATGGCATTGCTAGATGCTCTGGAAGAGCTGATGCGAGAGCGCACAACGCTGGTGATCACCCACCGCCTTGTGGCTATGGAACGCATGGATGAGATTCTGGTGCTCGATGCCGGGCGGATTAGAGAGCGCGGCACGCATCAAGAGTTGCTGCAAGAAGGAGCGTTGTACCAACAACTTTTCGCTATGCAAGGTGGCATTTTGACGATGCCCTGATAAAGCGCAGAACCATGCAGCAACGCAATTGAGACTAGGAGATAAGAGAGAGATGGATTCAACCGTCTTTTCCCGTTTACAGTTTGCCTTTACCATCGGCTATCACTACCTGTTCCCGCAGTTGACGATGGGATTGGCGCTGCTATTAGTTGTCCTCAAAACGCTCTACCTGTGGCGCAAGGATGAACGCTACAATACCAGCGCTCGTTTCTGGGCCAAGATCTTTGGCGTTACCTTTGTGATGGGTGTTGTGACCGGTATACCGATGGAATTTCAGTTTGGTACTAACTGGGCACGCTTCTCTATCTTTGCTGGGGAGTTAATCGCGCAGACACTGGCGATGGAGGGAGCCTTTGCCTTCTTTCTGGAATCCGCCTTCCTTGGTGTGTTCCTGTTTGGAGAGCAGCTTTTTGGACAGAAGATGCACTGGTTCTCGGCGGTGATGCTCTGGCTGGGCACATGGGCTTCGGGTGGCTTTATCATTGCCTCGAATGCCTGGATGCAGCATCCCGTTGGCTATGCCGCTACGCCCGATGGACGGCTGCACATCACGAATTACTGGGCGGTGCTTTTAAATCCCTGGATTATCGCGCAGTATATGCACACAATGAGCGGTGCAGTGCTTACCGGGGCCTTCTTCATGACCGGGCTGGGAGCCTATTATGTGCTGGCGCAGCGCCACTCCGATTACGGGAAAATATTTCTCAATGTTGGCATCGTCGCAGGATTGATTGCCAGCATCATTCAGCTCTATCCCAGTGGGGATATGGCAGGATCACAGGTCGCGCAACATCAGCCGGCGAAGCTGGCAGCGATGGAGGGCCTGTTCTATACGGAGAAGGGCGCAGGCATCGTGATTCTGGGCCAGCCCAATACCGCTACTTCAACGCTGGATAATCCGATAATCGTGCCAAATGTACTGAGTTTTCTGACGTACAGGCGCTGGACCGCTGAAGTCAAGGGCATTAACGCCTTCCCTGCTGATCAGCGACCGGACCAGATCGAACTGCTTTATTATAGCTATCATATTATGGTTGGATTAGGCACTTTCTTCATCGCGATCATGGGTTTTGCCGCTCTGCTGCTCTGGCGAAAATGGCTTTTCAAGTCGAAATGGATGCTCTGGATTATTATGCTGGCAACGCCTTTTCCCTTTATCGCCAATACCGCTGGCTGGTTTACAGCGGAGTTGGGGAGGCAGCCCTGGGTTGTCTTTGGGATGCTGCACACAATCGATGGTTCATCCACGAATGTCTCGTCGGGTAATGTGCTCTTTACGCTGCTTGGCTTTATGGGTATGTATTTACTGTTGGGGCTGCTCTATGTGATCATGATGGTTGGCGAGGCGTTGCGCGGTCCTACTGCGTCGGAGAAGAAGCAGCAGGAGGAGACCGAGGAACAGATGGACCAGTACGCCTGAAGAAAGGGAAGAGGGACGTATGCAAACGTTGTGGTTTATTCTGGTGGCGGCCATGCTCACGATGTATGTGGTGCTGGATGGTTTTGACCTGGGGGTCGGAGCTATACATCCGTTTGTGGCAAAAAATGACGCTGAGCGCCGCATGGCGCTGCGTTCAATTGGTCCGGTCTGGGATGGAAACGAAGTCTGGATTATCGCTGCGGGAGGAACGCTATTTTTCGCGTTTCCCACGCTTTATGCCACCAGCTTTAGCGGATTTTACCTGCCCCTGGTGATTGTGCTCTGGCTGCTCATGCTGCGCGGCGTGGCCATTGAGCTGCGCTCGCGTTTCCCGAGCCAGGTCTGGGCAGATTTCTGGGATGGTACCTTTTTTGTGGGGAGTTCCCTGCTGGCGTTCTTCTTCGGTGTGGCGATGGCGAACGTGCTGCGCGGCGTGCCACTGGAGAAGGGGGTTTTCTTCGTGCCGCTCTGGACGGACTTTAACCCGTTTAGCGCTCATCCTGGCGTGCTGGACTGGTATACGGTCCTGATCGGGCTGCTGGCATTCACAACACTGACGGCGCATGGCGCGGCGTATATGGCTGTGAAGACGCCCGATCCGCTCTGCTCACGCGCTCGCAATGTCTCAAGAGCATTCTGGATTATTACATTAGCGCTGCTGATTCCAAGTACGATTACCACCTGGCTGGTGCAGCAGCATATCAGCGCCAACTATTTTGGCCATCCCTGGGGCTTTATCTTTCCTGTTGTTGCGCTGATCGGGCTGGTCGCGATGGGCCTTTTTTTCTTCAACCCAACGCGCTCCAGCAGGAACGACCTATCGATCTTTTTCTCATCCTGTACATACATTGTGGGCATACTGGGCAGTGCGGCCTTCGGGCTATATCCGCTCGTTTTGCCGGCGGTCAATCCCGCGAACAGCCTGACAGTTCAGGACGCTTCGGCTTCGTCCTATGGCCAGACGGTAGGGCTTGTCTGGTGGCTGATTGGTATGGTGCTGGCAATTTTCTACTTCGTCTTTACTTATCGTACATTCTGGGGGAAGGTGAGCTTGACAAGCCCCGAGGGGCATTGACGGCCTACAGCGTTGCCCTGGCAGGAACTCTCGTGTAGAATGAGAGATATGTAGAAGATCGTCATTTTCAGGGAGATCCTGGATGAAAGGGCGAGCAGGTTGTGGCTGATCGTACAGGACAACAACTGGGCAATTATTACCTTGCGCGGCTGCTTGGCCGGGGAGGGTTCGCGCAGATCTACCTGGGCGAGCACCTGCGCCTGAAGACCAGGGTTGCCATTAAGGTGCTCTCGATCTCTCTGACCGGCAAGGAGATGGAACACTTGCTTACTGAGGCGCAGATGATCGCGCGCCTGGAGCATCCGCATATTGTTCGCCTGCTGGATTTTGCCGTGGAGGATGATACCCCGTTTCTTGTGATGAGCTACGCACCCAATGGCAATCTGCGCCAGCGCCATCCCAAAGGCTCGTGCCTGCCGCTGGAGACGATCCAGCTCTATCTTGAGCAGGTTGCCAGCGCGCTGCAATATGCCCATGACGAGAAAGTGATCCATCGCGATATCAAGCCGGAGAATCTACTGCTGGATCAGCATGGGAAGATTGTGCTCAGTGATTTTGGTATCGCCGTTGCCGCGCGTAGTTCGCTTTCTTTGAGTACGCAGGAAGTCACAGGTACGGTGACCTATATGGCGCCGGAGCAGCTGCAAGGGAAGCCGCGCCTGGCCAGCGATCAGTATGCAGTGGCAGTTATGATCTATGAATGGTTGTGTGGCTCTCCTCCCTTTCAAGGCACGCCAGCGGAGATTATTACCCAGCATATCTCCGCAGCTCCTCCGCCTCTACATAAGAGGCTGCCTACTATCCCACCTGAGCTAGAAAAGGTGATGTTTAGAGCGCTGGAGAAGGACCCTCACCGGCGCTATGGCAGCATGCAAGAGTTCGCCAGCGCGTTCGCGCTGGCTCACCAGGAGCAGCCCACCCTACCCCCTGATTACGGAAGGAGCAAGTCGCTGGTGCTGGGCTCAGCACCCGAGTCGACTACCGCGCCTGCGGGGGCGGCCTTGCTGCAAGGGAGCAAAGCGAAAGGGCGTAGCCTGTCACGGCGCAGGCTTATGCTGGGCTGTCTGATCGGGCTGGCCGGGCTGACGGGGGCAGGAACCGTCAGTGCTGCCTGGCTGTCATCGCTGCAGAGATCGCCGGGGCCAGCAAAGCCACAGGCCGGTCAGACGCTGGTGGTCTACCAGGAGCACGCCAGCGCGGTAAAAACGGTGGCCTGGTCACCTGACGGCAAACGACTTGTCTCCTCTGGCGACTCCTTTGATATATCGGTCCACGTCTGGGACGCCGCTACGGGCAAGCGTGCGCTCACGCCACTGAAGCAGACGACAAACGTCAATGCTCTGGCCTGGGCGGTTGATGGCCTGCATATAGCTGTGGGCAATGGCAATGGCTTTTTCCCTAATACTGAACATACCGCGCAGATCTGGGACATGACGACAGGCGGATGGCTGCGCACTTATGCCGGGCATACGCGACCGGTGCGCGCTGTAGCCTGGTCGCCCGATGGTACACGCGTCGCCTCCGCAGGCGAGGACAAGACCGTGCAGGTCTGGGATGCTATGAGCGGAGCGCATCGTCTCACCTATACCGGGCATAGCAGCACGGTTCTGGCCGTGGCCTGGTCGTCCGATGGTACGCGCATTGCCTCCGCCAGCGACGATAAGACCGTGCAGATCTGGGACGCCTCTACACTGAAACGCCTTTTCACCTTGCAACACACGAGCACCGTGAATAGCGTGGCCTGGTCACCTGACAGCATTCACATCGCCACAGGAAGCGGTAATGCTTTCTGGGGTGGCGAGCATAACGCGTACGTCTGGAATAGCACGACGGGTAAGCGGCTTTTTACCTGCCCGCACGCGGGCGTGGTGAATAGCGTGGCCTGGTCGCCTGATGGCAAGCATATTATTTCCGGCTGCAATGATAAGACCGTGCAGATCTGGGATGGGGTGAGCGGTGACAGGGTGTTTGCCTATCGCGGTCACACGCTGGGCGTCACGCAGGTGGCCTGGTGTCCGGTTGATAATCTGATCGCGTCGGCCAGCAATGACGGCACCGTGCGCGTCTGGCGAGCGCGATAGGTAGCCAGCTTCTCTTGCCCCCTGCAGGGGGCAAGAGAAGCGAAAAAGATTCAGGCGGACATGGCCAGGACGCTTAGTTCCTGGATCTGCACGGTATCGGGGCCCAGGCAGGCTTCGATTCTGTTGTGCAGGTCCTCCGTGTAGTGCATCGTGTTATCCTCCGGGGTCAGGCGTACCTCCCATTCGCCGTTGGTGACCACGATTTCGTAGTGGTCGCGCCCTGGACGCTCGCTCAGGTAGCGTTTGACATCCTGCAACTTCATGATGTCGTTCGAGACCGCGACCTCGTCGTCGCCGCTGCGCCTGACTTTGATCCAGACCTGGTAGCGTTTACGATTTAGTTCCTCCTCAACGGCTTTGAGGGGGGAGACATCGTCGCAGAGGATGCCCGGCTCGTCGCGTCTGACCTGCACATCGCCGCGTACAATGACCACCGTTCCCTCGACCCACTGCTCAGCCGTCTGTTCGTAGAGTTTGGGGAAGATCGTCACTCCGATAGTGCCATACATATCCTCCAGCTGCACCACGCACATTGTGTCGCCTTTCTTGGTGGTGATGCGCCGTGCCTCTTTGATCGTGCCGCCGAGTTTCACCTTGACTTTTTTCTGCTCCAGTTCCTCGGTGATTTCGGCAGTGGTGTGCGTCACCTGCTCTTTGAGCAGATCGCTGAGGTAGGCCAGAGGGTGAGGTGAGATGTAGACGCCGATCAGGTCTTTTTCCCATTCCAGCAGCTGCTTGCGCGAGATCTCTGGCACGTTCGGATTGAGCGTAAATTGCATTGAACTATCGGTTTCCAGTATATCGCCAAAGAGGCTGACCATACCGCGCTCTTTGGCCAGCCGCTCGCTTTTGCCAAACTGGACTGCGCGCTCGACGGCTTCGAGCAGCGTGTGGCGTTTGTCCTCGCCCAGTGCATCCATCGCGCCTGCCTTGATCAGCGTTTCCAGCGCTCCCTTGCCCACAGTTTTGGGATCGACGCGCGTGCAGAAGTCGCCCAGCGAAGTGAAGGGGCCATCAGCTTCGCGCGCACGTACGATCTCATTGATCGGGCCATCGCCGATGCCTTTGATAGCCAGCAGTCCGAAGCGCACGCCGCCCTGCTCGATTGTAAAGCCTCGATCACTTTTGTTCACATCGGGGCCGTAGACCGCGACGCCCATGCGCTTACATTCGGCGATGGCATTGGCGATTTTTTTGGCGTCCGCTGCTTCAGCGGTCATGGTGGCCGCCATAAATTCGGCGGTGTAGTTGGCTTTGAGGTAGGCGGTATAGAAGGAGACCGCGGCATAGCTGGCGGCATGCGCTTTATTGAAACCGTAGCCCCCGAAGGGCAGTACCAGGGTAAAGAGCTGCTCAGCGACCTCTTCCTTCATCCCGTTCTTGACGCAGCCCTGGATAAAATCGCCCCGATAGCTTTCGACCTCGTGCATGATCTTTTTGCTGAGCGCTTTACGGAACTTGTTGACTTTACCCCAGGAGAAGCCAGCCAGGTTGACCGCGATCTGCAGCACCTGGTCCTGGTAGACGATGACGCCATAGGACTCTTCGAGCCACTCGGCCAGGCGCGGGTCGAGATAGTGGACCTTTTTGCGACCGTGCTTACAATCAATGAACTCGGGGATGCTGTCCATCGGGCCGGGGCGGTAGAGCGCGATCATGGCCATTACATCCTCTACGCAGGTTGGCTTCAACTGTTTAATATACTCGCGCATCTTGGCACCTTCCAACTGGAAGACGCCCGTTGTTTCTCCGGCTGACAGCAGATCATAGGCGTTTTGACGTTTGCGGTTCAGGGTTTCGTCGTCGGTGAGATCGAGCGGCAATTTCTCCAGGTTGATCTCCTCGCCGCGCGACTGCTTAATGAACTTGAGCGCGTTATCGATAATGGTCAGGTTGGAGAGGCCCAGAATATCATATTTGATCAGGCCCAGTTCTTCCAGGTGGGCGTGCTCGTACTGGGTAGAGAAACGACCTTCACGAATTTGTAGGGGCACGAACTGGTCGAGCGCTTCATTGGCCACCAGTACGCCGGCAGCATGTACACCCGTGCCGCGTACCGAGCCTTCTAATTCGAGCGCCATTGTTAGCAGTTCATCGGCATCGGCGCTGTTCTTACGCAGTTCAGCCAGTTCTTTGATGGACTCCAGTGATCCGTTCAGGGTCACTTTGGGGCCGGAGGGGATCAAGCGTGCGATCTGGTCGCCCAGGGATTGCTTTTCCAGCACGCGGGCCACATCGCGTACGGCGCCTTTGGCCGCCATCGTCATAAAGGTGGCCATTTGCGCGACGCATTCGTGACCATATTTTTCGGCCAGGTAGTTGATTACTTCCTCACGGCGGTCGTCGGGGAAGTCCATGTCGATATCGGGCATGTCGTCGCGTTCGGGGTTCATGAAGCGCTCGAAGAGCAACTGGAAGCGCAGGGGATCGACGTTGGTGATGCCGAGCGAATAGGCTACCAGGCTGCCGGCTGCCGAGCCTCTGGCCAGGCAGCGGATGCCGCGTTCCCTGGCCCAGGCCACGAAGTCGGCCACGACCAGGAAATAGGCTACGAAGCCTTTCTGCGTGATAATACTCATCTCGTAATCGAGCTGCCGTTTGATGGGGTCGGTCATATCGCTGTAGCGATACTGGATGCCCTGGGCGCAGAGTGTGTAGAGATACTCATCGGGGGTCGCGTACTGGGGTGGGATAGCAACCGCGGGCAGGCTGGCTTTGTGGGCGAAGGGATCGACCTCACACTGTTCGGCCAGGCGCACCGTATTGAGCAGAGCCTCAGGCAGGTCGGGGAAAAGGCGCAGCATCTGCTCCGGGCTGCGCAGGAAGAACTCATGGCTCTCGAATTTAAAGCGTTTGGGATTATTGATGTTGCTCTGGGTCTGTACGCACAGTAAGATTTCGTGCGCGCGCGCATCATTAGCGGCGACATAGTGCAGATCGTTTGTGGCCAGCAGGGGGATGCCCAGGTCTTTGTTCATTGTATAGAGGTGCTGATTGACGGGCATCTGCTCGGGGTAGCCATCGTGATCTTGAATCTCTAAATAGAAGTTGTCGGGGCCGAGCACCTCGCGGAACCAGCGTGCTGAGGCATAGGCCTCTTCAATCTTGCCGGCCAGCAGCAGTTGAGGGATCTCGCCGCCCAGGCAGGAGGAGGTGGCGATCAGGCCCTCGCTATACTGCGCGAGCAGTTTCTTGTCGATGCGCGCTTTGTTGCCGTGCATGCCCTCGCAGTTGGCGATCGTCATCAGCTTCATCAGATTGCGATAGCCAGTGTTATTCTTAGCGAGCAGCAGCAGGTGTTTATAGTCATCTTTGAAGCGTTTGGATTTGTCGTGAATATCGCCGGTCAAGTAGGCCTCGACGCCGAGGATCGGGTGAACGCCCCCGGCTTTACATGCTTTATAGAACTCCAGAGCGCCATACATAGCGCCGTGGTCGGTAATGGCAAGGTGGTGCATGCCGAGAGTTTGCGATTGATCGACCAGCTTTTTGATACGGCTAAATCCATCTAAAAGGGAATATTCAGTATGCACATGCAAGTGGGCGAAGTCTCCAGCCACGAGATGCCTCCCTTGAATCTGTATTTTTCATTTAAGATATGCATAGAACTGGCATTCTAGGTGCCCAACAACTATTGTACCAGGGATGAGGCTTCAGGTGCTGCCTACCCAGTACTTACAGCCATTGTATATTTCGGTTAACAGGTACCCTGATTAATGCAATCACACGAGGCGTATTTGAGAAGGAGGTAAAGGGTACGAAGGGCAACCTCAAGGGCCCCTCCCAACTCCACACCGCCCCTTGCCCCTACAGATCCGGGACATTCACCCACCGGGTGCCGGTTGGCAGGCGTTGCAGGTGGCCGATGCTGGCGATGTGAGTGGCGATGAGGAGGGCGTTCTCCTTGAGAGCCGATTGGGTGAGCGCGGCCCGGCTGGTGAGCGTGGTGGTGGGATCATCCCAGGTGGCCATCCACGAGGGGTGTTCGACCTCGACCGGGTGGTGATAGAGATCGCCCAGGCAGTAGAGGACCTGGCCCTCCAGGGAGATGCGAACGATCTGGTGTCCTGGGGACTCGCCGGGGGCCGCGATCAGTCTCACCGCTGGTATGAGGTCGTGATCACCTTCCACCAGTTCCAGCAGTCCTGCCTGTTGAAGGACGCCGAAGGTGCGGCTGTCTCGCGAAGTGGGATCG
>JAFMRP010000871.1 GCA_017354095.1 Ktedonobacteraceae bacterium | reverse complement strand
AAGCACATAACGCCTAAGAAACTCCTGGCAGTCTCTTCCCAGACACTGGCGTTCAGACGACACCTCAAAAAGCTTCAAAGCCGCGGCATTGATCTGGCGAATCTTCCCCTCCCGATCACAGGCAATCACACCATCAGGTAAAAATGCGAAGATCTCTGCACATTGCCTTAGCTTTGCGACCTCGCTTTGCGTATGATGTGGCTGCGCCCTGGCTTTCAGCGCGGTGGATGGGGGAAAGCGCTTCCTACTTGACATCACCCCCGGCCTCTGTTTTCTCTGCATGATATTGTTGCCGGCTTTTCACTATCCTGGACTTCCCTTACTGAAGGGATACACGCTACCATTCCACGCGTGAAGAGAAACAACCATCAGACAGCGTTATTGTATCCGCCGCCAGGAATGAACCGCAATCTCATCCCCACATACCCACATCGGTTGTACCCTTTTTACCGTTGACATATCTCCAGCAACGTGATTATAATCATGTCGTAATACGATATGATTAGGTGTGCAATGAATCCAGACGACAAACAACCAGCCATTGATTACCAGGCGCTGGCCGAGTTACGCTACCAGATCCGGCGCTTCCTACGCTTCAGCGAGCAGGCCGCCAGATCTGCCAGACTTGAGCCACAACAGTACCAGTTGCTGCTGGCGCTTAAAGGCCTTCCAGAAGGTAAAAAACCCACCATCGGAGAACTCGCCGAACGGCTCCAGATTCAACATAATAGCACGGTTGAACTCATCAATCGGTTGGTGGAACATAATCTGGTAGCGCGCCAGCGCGATGAAGCTGATCAACGGTATGTCATCATCACTCTCACTACACATGGCGAGGAGATCCTGCAACAGCTTGCGTTCTATCATCAGACCGAACTTCAAAGCATCGGGCCCGCACTCCTGCACACACTGGAAACTATCCTCATGCACAGCAGCGATCCCCAGGATTCACTCGCCAATTCTCAGGAAGACAAAGGTTGAAACTATGGCAAAACAAAATAATCTCGTTTCTGATGGCGAACACGACGGATCACCATCACGCGCCAGGGCGACGGAGAAGACCACCACTCTTCACGGCGGACCCTGGCGCGCTATCTCACAAAAGTTGGGTCGCTTAGGGAACGCGGAAGTCCTGGGCAAACTCGGCGATTTTACAGCTTCGCCCCGTATCATTCTTATCTCACTGCTGGCCCTGTTTATCGGCATTATCGGGTCTTTTGTGGCACTGGCACTGCTCAAGCTCATTGGTATATTTACCAATCTCTTCTTTTTTCAACGTTGGGGTACGGACCTGGTCTCTCCTGTTGGCAACCATCTGGGGCCCCTCGTCATCGTTGTACCCGTCATCGGCGCGCTGATCATTGGATTGATGGCCCGCTATGGATCAGAACGCATCCGGGGACATGGTATCCCTGAGGCTATTGAAGCCATCCTTGTCAATGGCAGCCGGGTGCAGCCACGCGTCGCCATTCTCAAGCCGCTCTCCTCGGCGATCTCGATTGGCTCCGGCGGCCCCTTCGGCGCTGAAGGTCCTATCATTATGACCGGTGGTGCTGTCGGCTCGATCATCGCGCAATTCTTCCACCTGACCAGCGCTGAGCGCAAAACACTGCTCGTAGCGGGCGCGGCTGCCGGCATGTCCGCGACCTTTGCCTCTCCGATCGCCGCTGTGCTGCTGGCCGTTGAATTGCTCCTCTTCGAGTGGAAGCCGCGCAGCATGATTCCCGTGGCCGTCGCCAGCTTTACCGCGGCTGTCATGCGCCGCTATATCATGGGAGAGGGGCCCCTCTTTCCCGTTCCGTCCCACCCTCTCTTTATCGGCCCTCAGGGTATCCTTGGCTGCGTCATTGCCGGCCTGCTCGCCGGAGCCCTGGCAACGCTGCTTACCATCGCTGTCTATGCCTCCGAAGATGCCTTCCAGCATCTCCCCATCCACTGGATGTGGTGGCCCGCGATAGGCGGACTGGCGATTGGCATCGGCGGTTTCATCTTCCCCCAGGCCCTCGGCGTGGGCTACGATACTATCAACAGTCTGCTACAGGGCAACGTCTCCAGCAATATTATCGTGGGCATCCTGCTCGTCAAGTCCATCATCTGGGCCTTCTCGCTCGGTTCTGGCACCTCCGGCGGCGTGCTGGCTCCCCTCCTGATGATGGGGGGCGCGTTAGGCGGATTGGAAGCGATGGTTCTACCTCACGTGGGGCCGGGATTCTGGCCGCTGATTAGTATGGCTGCTATCCTGGGCGGCACCATGCGCTCCCCCTTTACCGGCATGATCTTCGCTCTCGAACTCACTCACGATATCAACTCCCTGCTGCCGCTGGCAATTGCCTGTACGGTTGCGCATGGCTTCACCGTGCTGACCATGCGACGCTCCATCCTCACTGAAAAGGTCAGCCGGCGGGGCTACCACCTCAGCCGGGAGTATGCCACCGACCCGCTGGAAATCCTGTTTGTGCGCGATGTCATGCGCACTTCCATCGTCGCTATCTCGGCAGATATGCCCGAGAAAGATCTGGCCCAATCGCTCAGAAATGCCCACAACCAGCGTGGTCAGCACCTCTATCCGGTGCTCGATAGCAATCGGCAGCTCGTTGGTGTCCTCACGCGTGGCGACCTGTATCGCTGCCTGCAGAAAGAACAACAACCCGGCTCGAATAGCCACGTCCTGACGCAGCTTATGAAGCCTGATCCTGTCATCTGCTACCTGGACGAGCCGCTGCGCATCGTCGTCTACCGCATGGCCGAGACAAACCTGACCCGCTTACCAGTCGTCGAGCGCGACCACCCGCGCAAGCTGATCGGCATTGTCTCGCTTACCGACCTGCTCAAGGCCAGAACACGCAATCTACACGAGGAACGCAGCCGCGAACGCGTGCTACGCCTGCGTACCCTGCTCCCTCTCGGGCAAAGCTCACAAACAGTGGAAGAGACCGTTTCGCCAGCCCTGGACCAGGGCGACCCCGAAGAATCCCAAAAACGGTCCAGATCCGGCAAACCCTGAAGTTACCCACCACCCCCCTTTCTAGTGTAGAATATTAGAAACGGGAGGTGCAGGAGGGCGGCTGCTTCTCCGCTCGGCTGACCGCGCAGCGATAGCCGAGCGGAACAAGAGGGACCTCCTGTGTTCTTTCCTCCTCGCCGCCGCAGGCGGCATAGCAGTCAAGGCGTATGCGAAGGGTGTGAGAGCGGGAGGTGCAGGAGGGCGGCTGCCTCTCCGCTCGGCTGACCGCGCAGCGGTAGCCGCGCTAGCGGCGTTGCCGA
>JAFMRP010000870.1 GCA_017354095.1 Ktedonobacteraceae bacterium | reverse complement strand
GCTTGGAGGAGCTATCGGACTGGCCCTGGCGATTTATATCGCCTCCGTCTTTACTCCTGCCGTGTCGGCCACGCACACAACGCAGGATCTCAGTCAGGCGCTGGTCGATGGCTTCCACGCGGCCCTGTGGCTGACCACCGCCTATGCCCTCCTGGGCTTGCTGCTGGCTCTGCTGGGCTTCAGAACTCGCGCGCCACAGCAGACGAAACAGGAGCCCTCTGTCCCGGCTGCCGCTGAGGCCTGACATCAGCTCAAAACGTAAGCCAGGTACTCCTTCTTACGCTGCTCCATGTCCTCTTCCGGGAAAACCGGCGCTTTCCCGAGCAGAGCTGCTTTGAACTCTTTGACCAGGGCATCGCGGAGCGGCGTTTTGCTATAGCCCAGGCGCAGCTTTTTCCCTTCCGGCAAGACGATCCCTTCCCGCTTGAGCAGATACCTGGCAAAGACCAGTTCAGGCGTCTGACCTTCCTCCAATGAGACTCCCATTTGCTTGAACAGTTCGTCTGAGACCAGGATTGGCGCTTCCAGAAGCAGAGCCAGCCCGATAGCGTCGCCAATACGCATCCGTTTCGTCTGCTCTTGCACCGTCTCGCCGGAGCGCCAGCTCAGTTGGCACTCACATAGATGATAGAGCGGAGGAAGCATTGAGTAACTTTCAATGCGTACCTCTTCCAGCATGTAATGAAGCAATGTGAGTGTCTCAGCCATCAGATGGATGGCCTCTGGACGTGGCAGGGTCAAATGATTCAAAGCTGCAACAATGGGCAAGGCTTCGTGGCGCTCAAGACCGAACACCAGCAGGCGCTGACCTGCATCGTCGATCAGAGAAACGCTGTACATTAAGGGGCTGGCGATAGTAAAATTCCTTCTAACACCCTCTACCCTGACCGGGATCATAAACACCCTCCGCTTTTGCTTTTTCTCTCTGTCTCTTCTTTTAAGAATATACCCAATTCTCCCACACCTTCTCAAGATTTTTACCCTCGCGGGTGGCCGGTCCGCTCCCTGTCGATCTCGTACCTTTCGTCACCCATATTCCCCACTAATTCCTTCATCAGCGAGAGCCCGGGCACCCATCGAACCTTATGTTTGCCCTCAATCTGCGATGAGTTTGACAACGAAACGGTGTCATATAGGTGAAAGAGGATTAACCCCCTCTGACTTTCTGACTGATAGAGAAATGAAAGGACACCACCCGATGCGCAAAATTATCGAATATACCCTGGTCTCAGTTGACGGCGTTTTCTCTGGAGCTGACATCTCGGGATTTTTTGAGTATCGCGACGATGCGTATATGCGGGACGGCCTGGGCCAGTTGCTGGCATGTGATGCAATGTTGATGGGCCGCACCACCTACGAGGGCTTTGCGAAGTTATGGCCCGAAAGGACAACCCATCCGTGGACCGAAAGGATCAATGCCATCCCCAAATATGTTTTCTCATCAACATTAGAAAAAGCCGAATGGACCAACTCAACCATCGTTCGAGGCGATGTGGTGGCTGAAGTGACCCGGCTCAAACAGCAAGCAGGACGCGACCTTCTCATCTATGGCCACGGCCTTCTCGCAGAGACATTGCTCAATCACCACTTGATCGATGTCCTCGATCTCTCAATCCATCCACTTGTCCTGGGACAGGGAAAGCAGTTCTTCCGCCAGGACGCAACCGCTGCATTGAAACTCGTTACAACAAAGAGCTTCTCGAAAGGCATCGTGAAGCTCACCTATGAACCCCGGCACTGATAGGAATCTCACCCGTGCCCTTCGGGAATGTAGGGCCACCCCTTGTGGGAGGCCGGCTCGCCACCTGCCAACATCGTGCCATTCATTACCCTTGTACCATGGTCATTGGTTAAACGCCTTGTGGGAGGCCGGAACACCTCCTCCCTGCGCGCCGCCGCATGAACATTGACAAATAACGATGGTATAACTCACCTGTACCTCACCCAAAATGTAGGGCCACCCCTCGCGGGTGGCCGGGGAAGCGCGACGGGCCTCTCATGCGGCGCGGGTGGTCCGGCTCGCCACCTACACAGGTGAGGTGGGCGGCAGAGCAAAGGACGAAAAGCTGGAGAGCTCCAGGAATGTGACAAGACTTCCAATCTGTTCGCCCACCATACCCAGGACCATCAAACCAAAAAGCTGATAGGCGCCTGCCTCGGCCTCCTGCCGGTAGAGCCCAAATGCCGGACTGCCATTGGCACGCGTCGGCAGCAGACGCCAGTTTCTGCCAGGAATAAAGACCCTCGTCGAAAGCTCTGTGGCGATAGCCGCTCGCCCCTGGAACCACATGGGAAGGGGTGGCATGGTGAACCAGGCGTCCTCTCGCAGCAGCGCCACGAGTCCAGGGATGTCCGCCTGCTCCCAACACGTCACATAGCGGTCAAGCAGAGAGTGTAATTGAAGGCTGGAAAGCGTGACTGGCGTCTCTGAGAATCTGTTGTGCCCCTGCAAAGCGCGTCGAGCCCGCTGCAGACCGGAATTGACAGCGGGAACCGAGAGATTGAGCCAGGAGGCCACCTCGCTGGCGGGCCACTCCAGCACCTCGCGCAAAAGCAGAATGGCTCGCTGCGCTGGCGTTAAGCGCTGGAGTGCTACCAGAAAAGCCAGGGTGGTCTGTTCACGTCTCTCCGCACGATCTTGTGGATCACTGTGCTGATCCGCGAGTAGATCATCGGGGAACGGCTCCAGCCAGATCGGCTCCTGTAGCCGTGATGGCACAGAGCTGCCGGGATCGCTCACCGGATGCGTCTCTGGTGGTAAGGACCGTCGAGGAGTGCTCCGAAGCCGATTGAGGCACAGATTGGTGGCGATGCGATACAACCAGGCACGGTACGATCCAGGACTGGCGAGGGTCGCGCGCTTCTCCCATGCTCGTAGCAAGGTCTCTTGCACGAGATCTTCAGCGTCGTGAAGCGAACCCAGCATCCGATAGCAATGCACAATCAGCTCACGCCGATACCGTCCCACCAGAGCCTCGAACGCCATCTGATCGCCCGCCTGAGCGGCAAGCACCAGTGCGGCTTGAACCGGTGTCTCCATTATAGCCCCCTTTCACCTCTGTTATCCATTTTTATATTCTGAAACAGGATATTTTTCATAATATACAATAAATCTATTAGCTTGGCAAATATCCGTAACTCTCGCCATAAACGTCTACCTCCTCCCGCTGACCCAACCCAATCCTGGTGCAGTGACTCGCTTCAGCGAGAGCCCGGTAGGCCTCCCACCCAACCCGAACACGGTTCCTCCCCTTCCTCTCGCCCA
>JAFMRP010000869.1 GCA_017354095.1 Ktedonobacteraceae bacterium | reverse complement strand
ACGGCAAAGAGCAGAAGGGCTATTCATCTAGCTCCTCTGGCAGTCGATGCGCTCAAACGACATCGTCTGCAGCAGCGTGAAGCTCGACTTGCTGCCGGATCTGCCTGGGCCGACCAGGACTGGGTCTTCTGCAATGCAATAGGCAAGCCAATGGACGCCGGGAATATCGTTCGGCGGTCATTTCGTCGAACCTTAATCAGAGCAGAATTGCCTATTATTCGGTTTCACGATCTCAGACATTCGGCAGCCAGTTTGTTGCTTTCCTTGGGAGTGCATCCCAAAATTGTACAGGAGATTCTGGGGCACAGTCAGATCAGCCTAACGCTCGATACCTATTCTCACGTCCTCCCTTCACTGCAGGAGGAAGCTATGCAGCGCTTGAATACCCTGCTTGCAGAGCAGAGTTGAACGTGATTTGGAACGTTGCTGTCACAGTTGCTGTCAAGGGGATTTGGTGGGGATGCATAAAGCGATGGAGAAATGAACAAACCCGCCTGCATGGCGGGTTTATTGGGAGCCGGTGAAGGGATTCGAACCCCCGGCCGGCGGTTTACAAAACCGCTGCTCTACCCCTGAGCTACACCGGCATGTCCCTTACCTGGCTTTACCAGGAGATCTTGACGAGGAGATTATACCTTTGTCTGCTGACACTGTCAAGCGCTTTTTACTGGCGAAAACTCGTGGTCTGCCTGGAGAAGCCGGTGACGCTCCTTATCATGTGTTGTACAATACTTTTTTACGGCAAGAAGCAGGCATCTAGATGACATATGACGGAGAAAAACGTTGGACGTCAGACGTTCCTCACAGACAGAAGAAGCCTCCCTACATACTTCTGACACTGAGATACGATTTCGGTCAGAACACCTGACACACCTGGTACGAGTTCACAGCTCCGAGGTTCCTGAGCGTCCCGGAGGGCTGATACGCCAATGGGAGAAAGAGCCGTTATTTCGCATTGTGGAAAGTCCTGCCGCAGTTCTTACCTTCAAGCTATCAGAACTCCCGAGAGCGCTACAGGAGGTCACAAGCCCATTCTACCGGTGGCAGACAGAACTGGCCACGCACAGAGTTGAGCGTGTTCTGGATACCTTGCTGGCCTGGCAGCCACCATCTGAAGCATATGGAGCCATCGCGCGCCTGGAGGTCAACGGGCAGCAGATCCATCTCGGTCAGGAGCGCCTCTTCTCTGAAGGCAAAGGGACGCTTTTTGTAGATATGGACGGTGGGCGTGTGCGCCAGGTTTCAGGACAACTACAAGCTGAGATGGGAGATCAGCGCATCCCTATTGATGGGCAGGTGATCCGCTTCGATGAGAGGAATAAGTGCCTGCGCATCTCTGAGCAGCAATGCCAGCGCGAAAACATCTACACACCCAGCCACGAGACTATCGAGCGCTACGAACAGCGTCATCACCTGCTTGTCAAACTGGCATACCTTATCTATCCGGAAATGCCCAGAATTTGCGCCCAGCATAACGCGAGTTTTGTCCCTGTGCCAGGGGAACGATTGAACTATTATATAGAGCACGACAACTCGCAAAAGGAGCGGTTCATTTTTGCCGTAGGGGTAAATTATCGTATGGATGACCCGCTCAGGCTGGCTCTGCACCTGGTAGGGAACATGGTGGAGCTAGATATGAATGGGCTGCGCCGTTCGCCAGAGAATCATGAGCGTGCAGCGATCATTGCGGCCGTCACACATGCCAATGCCGCGCTTGGTGAATATCAGTATCCGCCTGAGGATAGCCCTAAGGGGCTGCTTTATCAGCAAACAGTGGATGCATATATCAGGGGCCATGCCAATCAGGAGACAAGCCAAAGGGAGATTAACCGCCAGGCGAAAGCAGCGGGGCTGGCCGCATTGCTACAAGATATGCAAAGGGGTCCATATCCGCTCTATGCTGATCGGCTGCCCTCGTGGACGTACGCCGAACAGCGGAGCGCGCGTGAAAGAGATGTGCAGCCGGTGCGCATTGGCAATTTAGAGGAGTTTCGCACATTACTGGCGGAACATGGCAATCATTTTCTCTGGGGCATTCGCGTGATACCAAAGGGAGAAGAGGCTCTGGAGCCGGAACTGGTGGCACTGCCTAAAACTGATAGCGAACATGGCGCGAAAAATTATCATAGCATGTTAACTCGCCGTGAAGATAGTGAGGTTGGTGACGGTACAGTTGGTAACGGTGTGGTTGGTGATCATATGGCTGCCGCGGGTGAAGGGAATGCGGTATGGTACCCGGACGAGTTGGTAGCAGAAATCACCAGACTAACCAGACAAACTGGACACTATATGACTCCAGAAGAAACCATGGATCTTGTTGCGTCACACCTGCGATCGATACCCTTTCTGCACCTTCCTGAGAGCGCGATTGAAAGGGATTCGGATCTGCTAGGTAACCTGGCGACCGGTCCCCGCTTCCCCTACCGGCTTGTCCTCGATTCGGATGAGGGGAAATAGCAACCGGCTCTTCAAAGAGAGAATACTTGCTCTTTTTTACGAGCATTGGAAAACCCTGCTTCTATGGAGGCTCTCCGCTGTTGCGAAGCTGCTGTCTAGTTGACATGCTTCGCTTTTTCTGTTACGTTCTGTGAGCGTGGAGAGAGAGTGCAACGGCCCCACCCCTGTTCCCTGGTTTTTAAGCTGTGAGGTGTTTGACACATGCAGATACTGGCTGCCATTGCCGGCTTCATTCTGGTTTGCATTATTCTATCGGATTGCTTCGAGACGATTGTGTTGCCACGGCGCGTGGCTCGCAAATTCAGATTGGCACGCATATTTTTTAGGTCAACGTGGTGGGTCGCTGTGAAGCTGACAAAAATCATGCGCTCTGGCAGTCAAAAGAAATATGCCATCAGCTTTTATGGTCCGCTTTCGCTGCTTCTTTTACTGATCTTCTGGGCTGGCGCGCTGGTTCTGGCTTTCGCGCTGATACAATGGTCACTTGGCTCTGCCCTGGCTGCGCCAGAAAAAAATCCATCCTTCGCCACGGATCTGTATATGAGTGGGACGACTTTTTTTACGCTGGGTCTAGGCGATGTGACGCCGCGTGAGGGATGGGCCAGATTTTTTACCGTGATGGAGGCGGGTCTGGGATTTGGCTTCCTGGCCCTGGTGATTGGCTATGTGCCGGTAATCTACCAGACCTTCTCACGGCGCGAAGCTCAGATCTCCCTGTTGGATGCGCGTGCAGGTTCGCCTCCCTGTGTCAGTGAGTTACTACGCCGCCACGTCACTGAACGCGATGTGACCGACCTGGTTGAGTATC
>JAFMRP010000868.1 GCA_017354095.1 Ktedonobacteraceae bacterium | reverse complement strand
CCTTTTCGGCATGATGGTATCCCTCGATGGATTTGTCGCTGACCGTACGGGCTCAGTGCACCGTTTGTAGCCGGAAGGGGGCTTGGGCGCAAACACCGTACTTTGAGGAAGCGATTGCTACGACTGGAGCCGTAGTGATGGGCAGGAGAACCTACTAGATGGGGGAGCCAGACAGTTCACTGATAGCTACGAATTCCAGATGCCGATCTTCGTGCTGACGCATACGGTCCCGAAGCCTCAGCTAGGGCAGAACGCTCGGTTGCGCTTCAGCTTCGTCACCGATGGAGTGGAAAGCGCGATTGCGTAAGCCAGGAAGGCTGCGGGCGAAAAAAATGTCGTGATAGTAGGAGGCCCAATCATTGCTCGCCACTGCCTCTCGCTTGGGTTCATCGATGAACTAGAACTGGGGATTGTGCCTATTTTGTTAGGTGCCGGACTGCTCATGTTCGATCAGCTCGACCAGCAGATCGAGCGGGAGCGCACCAGGGTGAGCGAAGAGGCTTCGATCACCTATCAACTGAGCGGGCTCAACTGGATGATCGCAACCACGCACCGCTCCGTCGCACAGATCATCGGCCTGGAAATGTCGACCGCCACGCTGCTGGCTGTCATCTTGAGTGTCTTGTGTGCGGTGGCCGGGCTGGTGCTGCTCTCCTGGAGCGCGATGCACAACCTGGCGGTGTCCGCTGTGACCGGGCTGGCTACCCTCGCACTGGGGGTGCTGATCGAAAACATCTCGATCAACTCGCTCAAAAACATCCGGCAGACCGGCGAGGCCATTCGTGCGACCGAAGAGGACTACTACCAGCAGCATGCTGCCCACCTGGACCAGCAGTTCCAGCAGGCGGTGCAGCAATTTGGCCAGCAGCCTCATTATCAGAGCCTCACCAGGGAGCAGGCTCGCGATCTGCAACGCGCCCGCAAGGAGCAAAAGCGCGTCCCGTCCGACCTGGAGCGACAGCAGAAGGCCCTGCTTAAACAGCGGACACGGCAGGCCCGGCGCACGCGCCTGCACGCCATTCCCTTTGCCATCATCGGCGTGGGCTTCTCGGCCACTGCGGGCGGGCTCTTCTGGCATCAAGTGCTCTCGGCGCTGGACCTATCTCTCAATCTGGCGATCAGCACCATGTTTGCCCTGGCGGTGTCCGTCACCTTTATCCAAAGCGAACTCTTCAAGCACGCCCAGGGGGAGTCAATCAAAGAGGCCATGCGCACCAATGAGATGCAGACCGAACTCTTCCGGCAGCAGGCCGAGGACATCGTGATGGAGACCACCATCGAGGCGTTAGAGGGGGTCCGCAACGATCCGACGGCTATGAGTGATGTCCAGCACACGGTCAAAAAAGAGATCAAAGCGACCATCAAGACACTCACCGCTTGCGCCGCTTCTCGCCTGGTCCAGGTCGAAGAGGTCCCAGACAAGACAGGACCTAAATTGTTGTCTGACCGGACAGGACACGACCAGATGGTGGACAGCACGAGGAGGGGACAGGACAGGACACCCAAGACGGGGCAGCAGACAGGTGGACAAGACACGAGACACGAGACACTGGACAGGCCAACCAGGACAGGACACTGGACACGTCCACTGACCGGACAGGACAGCGATGAGACACCAGCCACCGAACAGGACACTGCCCAAGGACAGGACCGTGGACATCTCCACCAAGACGTTGCAGCGTTGCCTGTCTCGACTGGCTAAAGCAGTGGGAGAGCCGGACACCGAAGACGACCTACCTGACCTGCGCATTGTCCGCTAACACACTAAAGAAAGGACAAGACAAGGGAAACCAACAGTCTTTCTCCGTCAAAGCGGGAGCCGGGTGCAATCCCCGGCAAGACTTTACAATAATAGCATATGGTAAAATACGCATATCAAACAAAATACAAGAAAGGAGGAAGAACCATGCAGTTAGTCGAACAGCACGTCATCAAGCGAGGCGACACGCGTTACGACACGATTGACGAGGCGGCTTTCAAGTCGAAGAACCTCTACAACGCTGCCAACTACGAGATACGGCAAGCGTTTATCCATCAGGATAAGTATCTTAGCTACAACACCGTACAAAAACAGATGCAGGACCATGACGCTTATAAGGCACTCCCCCGCAAAGTGTCACAGCAGGTGTTGATGTTGCTGGATAAGAACTGGAAAAGCTACTTCAAAGCCTGTGAAGCCTACCGAGCAGACCCGTCTAAGTTCCTGGGACATCCGAAGCTACCGAAGTATAAGGACAAAGTAAAAGGACGCAATATTCTGATTTATACCGAACAGGCGGTGAGCCTGAAAGCGCTCAAGAAGGGCTATATCCAACTGTCGATGTTGCCTATTAGAGTGAAGACAAGACTCACCCGAGTGGATCAGGTGCGTATCGTGCCACGCAACGGCTACTATGTTGTCGAGGTGATCTACGAGCGGAAAGAACAGCAGGCTCAAGTGGACCCAAATCTCCATGCCGGAATCGACATCGGGGTCAACAACCTTGCAGCCATCACCTCCAACAAGCCGGATTTTGTGCCACGATTGATCAATGGCCGTCCAGTCAAATCCATCAATCAGTATTACAACAAACGAAAAGCCGAACTTCAGAAGAAGCTCGGTAAAACCGGCAGCACCAAGCGTATGGAGCGTTTGACCAACAAGCGGAACCGTCGGATCACTCACTACCTGCATACCGCCAGCAAGCACATCATTGATTTGCTCATTCGCGAAGGGATCGGAACGCTCGTTATTGGTAAAAACCCGAATTGGAAGCAAGCGGTCGAGATCGGTAAGCGCAATAACCAAAACTTTGTCCAAATCCCTCACGCTCGTTTTATCGAGATGCTCTCCTATAAAGCCCAACTCGTAGGGATACGAGTCATCATCACTGAAGAGAGCTATACCTCGAAATGCTCCTTTCTGGACAACGAGCCAATTGGCAAGCATGCATGCTACATGGGCAAGCGGGTCAAGCGAGGCTTGTTTCGAACAGCAAGCAAGTGGTATATTAATGCTGATATCAACGGTTCCTATAATATCATTCGAAAAGTAGCACCCAAGATTTTTGAGGGTGTAGAGGGGCTTGTAGTTCACCCGGTGAGGATGCCCTCACAAAGCAAACAAAGATGTAATGTCACGGAACACGACATCTTTGGAACTATCACGTCATAGTTTAATTTTATAATGGAAACGAGAGAAGCCAGTAGAAACTGGGAAAGGGTTTCGAGGCAGGGCTGCAGGCGGCGTGGAAAACGCGGCGCACAAAGAGGCGCTTGTATGATGC
>JAFMRP010000867.1 GCA_017354095.1 Ktedonobacteraceae bacterium | reverse complement strand
CCCCCCCCAATCCCCCACCCGCACCGCCGCAGGCGGTGCGAGAAAAATTGAAAAATTTACCAAAAAGTATGTGAAATTTTGGCGCTCGTAAGCGACTTATTTCCAGAACACACTGTCATATGCAACAAAAGGAGGCATGGATGGGACAGTTAATCATGCAGGGGCTGGAAGGACAGTTGCAAAACGAGCGCCCGCGCATCATCGGCCTGTGCGCAACACTGACCGGTAATGCCAGTGTTGCCGAAGACCTGGCGCAAGAAGTCTTCCTGGAAGCCTGGCGCGGCCAGGATCGCCTGCGCGATACTACCTTATTCTCTCACTGGCTTTCAGGCATCGCGCGCAACGTCTGCCTGCGCTGGGCACGCAAGCACTCTCGTGACCTCACCACCTCCCTGGCACTATCCCAGGCGCCAGAGGAGCAGTTTATCGATAGCTTTGATCTCGAGGTGGAACTGGAGCGCAAAGAACTGGCCGAACTGCTGGATCGCGCCCTGGCCGCCCTGCCTGCAGAGACGCGCGCGGTACTGATAGCACGCTATATAGAGGAATCTCCCCTGGCGGAACTGGCACAGCGCTTCGGCCTGCAAACGAGCACGGTCGCTATGCGTTTGCAACGGGGCAAACTGGCCCTGCGGCGCGCGCTGCAGCAAGATAATGCATTAGAATCGCAAGGCCTGCCGTGTGCCCGCGAATACCAGGAAACCAGCGCCTGGTGTACCATGTGCGGTCGTCATCGCCTGGTGGGCCTGTTCAAGCCCGAAGAGGACCTGCTCATTCTCTCCTGCCCTGAGTGCGGCAACTACAACCGTTCTTCTTTCGCCAACACCAGTGAGGCCGGCTTGCTACAGGGCATCAAGCGCGTGAAACCTGCCCTGACCCGCCTGGGAGGCTGGATCAATCGCTTTTATAGTACCTATCTAGAGACTCAGAAGGCTCCCTGTTTGCGTTGTGGACAGATGATACCCATGCGCATTATCAGCTCTTTCCACGAACTCGACGATGCGTCCAGAAGGGCTATTGAACCAGGCTGGCGCGATATGCGGGCGGTTCTCCAGCACTGCCCTACCTGCGACTTATATAATTGGACTGCCCTGGAGGGCCTGGCGCTATCGCTGCCCAATGGCCAGCGTTTCCAGCGCGAACACACCCGCTTACGCGAACTGCCAGAACAAGAAGTGGAGATGGATGGCGTCCCGGCTATCATCAATCGTTTTGAAAGCCTCGACAGCCAGGCGCGTTACGAAGTCGTTTCCGCTCGTGACACCTTCCGCACCCTGCTCGTGAACGGGAGGCGCCCATGAACAGCGGCACGATATCGATATGGAAGATGCGTGTGCCGCTGGGGGCGTTTTTCACAGCCAATCTCATCTCCTACGTAGGGGATCGTCTCACGCTGCTGGCTATTCCCTGGTTTGTGCTCCAGACAACGGGCAGCATCACCAAAACCGGAATCACAGCGTTCTTTACTACCATGCCCAACATCGTTTCCGCGTTCTTTAGCGGACTGCTCATAGATCGGCTGGGCTATAAGCGTACCAGCGTCATCGGCGACATTGCCAGCGGCCTCTCGACCTTGTTGATCCCGCTGCTCTATTACACGATCGGACTGGCTTTCTGGCAACTGCTGGCACTGGCCTTTCTCGGCGGGCTGCTCAAAGCTCCCGGTGAAACTGCCCGCTCGTCGCTCCTGCCCGATCTGGGCAAAGCCGCCAGGATGCGCATGGAGCGCGTGAACGCCATCGGCGATGGGCTGATCCGTGTATCCGGCCTGCTGGGACTACCCCTGGCCGCCCTCTTGATCGTGCTGATCGGAGCCAGTAACCTGCTCTGGCTGGATGCGGCGAGCTTTTTCATCTCCGCGCTGCTCATCGGCCTCGCCGTTACACATACACCGCCCATAGTACATAAGCAGGAAGAGAAAGGTTCGGCGGGATCTCTTCTGGAGGGGCTGCGCTTCGTGGCGCACAACCGGCTACTGCGCTCTATAATAGCCGCGATAATGATTACCAATCTGCTAGATGCCGCGCTCTTTTCGGTCGCCATGCCTGCCTATGCCCAGAAGGTCTGGGGCAGCGTCCTGCCTATCGGCTTGTTGAGCGGAGTCTTTGGCGGCTGTGCCTTCGCCAGCACGCTGCTCTTTGGCGTCTTTGGGCATCGCCTGCCCCGGCGCCTGACCTTCTCACTCTGTTTTGTCGCCATCGGCATGCGCTTCTGGGCTCTGGGCCTCATGCTCCCCATCCCCGTACTTGTCGTCATCTACGCTTTTAATGGGCTGGTAGTTGGACCGATCAACCCGATAGGCATGACGGTTGAGCAGGAAATTGTCCCGCCCAAAATGCGTGCGCGCGTATTCGGTGCGCTCTCCGCTGGCTTTATGGGTGGCATTCCTCTAGGAGGACTGGTCGGCGGCTACCTCATTAACTGGCTGGGGCTGCTGCCCGCGCTCTTTGTCATGGCCGCGGCGTACCTGCTCTCAACTGGCAGTCTGCTGATCAACCCGGCTATGAAAGAGATGGACCACCGCGTTGAGCAACAAGACGAATACGTAGAAATCAGTGATGTGAACATTGATAAGGGGGTATATGCAAACAACGACGCTGTATGTGATTCGCCACGGTGAGTCAGAAGGGAATCGGTTCGCGAGTGATAGACAGGTAGGGCCAGATTATGGTCCCCTGGGTTCACCTTTGACGCCAGAGGGAAGGCGCCAGATCAGCGAACTGGCCGAGCGGCTAAAGCAGGTACGTTTCGACCTGTTGATCTGCTCTGATCTCATACGAGCCAGAGAGAGTGCCCAGATCCTGAGCGAGGTACTGGCCCTCTCTCCCGTTACCACCGATAAAATCAGGGAGCGCGTTGAGCCAGAGACCACGATTGCGGGCGGAAAAAGGCTCAACGCCTTTCTGCGCGAAACAGCGCGGCTCCATACAGGCAAGACGGTCGCAGTGGTCTGTCATGGAGCCATCATGCGCGGTCTGCTGATCGCGCTGGGTTACGCGTCCTCAACGCGCGAACTGCCAAAGGGATCGCTGCGCAATGCCGGCCTGATTATACTGGAGACCAATGGCGAACACTGGCACGTATCAGAAACGCTGGGAGTGACCAGGGAACCAGCGATCAGCACAGAGGAGCAAGAGAACCCACCAATTTCTTCCTGATAGCCCCAACCTTGCTACCCAGGTTCCCTCTCATACGTAAACTCATAAGAAGAGCAAAGACTGAGCACTGTAGCACAGTGAACCGTCTCATCCCAGTACCGCAGTGTACTG
>JAFMRP010000866.1 GCA_017354095.1 Ktedonobacteraceae bacterium | reverse complement strand
ATTTTCGTGTATTGTACCAGCATTTGCCTATACTCACAAGTAGGCAAGCGAGCGAGCTTGCTGTCATTATTGGCGCGAGGCCGTAGTGATATCACTAACTAGGATAACGCTCACGTGTGCTAAACTGTTGCGCGGACCCGGTGCTTGTCCCCCGATCAATATTGCATATCCCTTGCACTTTCCATTAGAATGGAGGAGACAATTTGCGTCATCTCCTTGCCCCACAAGGGCATCACTGATAGCAACGTAGCACAAGGAGACCTTTTTAGCTGTGAAAATTCACGAATATCAGGCCAAAGAAATCCTGGCGCGACACGGCATCCCGGTGCAACCCGGCAAAGTCGCTCAAACGCCAGAGGAGGCCGAAGCTATTGCCCGCGAGCTTGGCGGGCCAGTCGTTATCAAAGCCCAGGTTTATGTTGGTGGGCGCGGCAAGGCCGGTGGCATCCAGTTCGGAGATACCCCGGAACTGGCACGCGCGGCGGCCGCGAAAGTCATTGGCATGGACATCAAAGGGCTGACAGTAGAAAAAGTGCTTGTCACTTCGAAAATCGACATCAAAGAAGAATATTACCTGGGCATCATACTTGATCGCAAAACGCAGGCCCCGGTAGTCATGGTATCGAAAGAGGGCGGTATCGACATTGAGGAAGTTGCCGCTACCGCTCCAGAAAAGATCATCAAGCAGCCCATCGATATGCATTGGGGGCTGCGTCCCTTCGAGGCCCGCGATATCGTGGCTCGTGCGGGCTTCCCCCATCAGGCAATCGGCAAGGCCGGTGCCATTCTCGCCGCGCTCGCCAAAGCTTTTATCGCCAGCGATGCCAACCTGGCCGAAATCAACCCGCTGGCCCTGACTGCTGATGGCCAGGTCATGGCCGCAGATGCCAAGATCCTGATTGATGACAACGGCCTCTTCCGTCAGAAGGAATATGCCACCTGGGCCGAGCCTGAAGAGTCCAATCCGCTCGAATATGAAGCGAAGCAGGAAGGTCTGACCTATGTCAAGCTCGATGGCGATGTGGGTATTATTGGCAACGGAGCGGGCCTGGTCATGACCACGCTCGACATGGTTGCTCGTGTGGGTGGTAAGCCTGCCAACTTCCTCGACATTGGTGGCGGCGCCAAGGCTGAAGTGATGCGCAAAGCGCTAACTTTTGTGGCTCGCGATCCGCAGGTCAAAGGTATCCTGGTCAACATCTTTGGTGGCATCACACGAGGCGAAGAGGTTGCCCAGGGTGTCATTCTGGCCCAGCCCGACCTGCCCCAGGGCATGCCTGTCGTGGTACGTCTCTCCGGTACCGGAGCGGAAGAGGGGCGAGCCATGCTTAAGGACGCTGGCCTCGATTGGGGTAAGGATATGCGCGACGCAGCGCAAAAAATCGTTGCCGCTATAAGCTCGAAGGGATAGAGGAACTGGTATGAGTATTCTGATTGATAGTAACACTCGCGTCATCGTGCAGGGCATTACCGGGCGCGAGGGGCAATTTCACGCCCGCAACATGAAGGCCGCCGGGACCAACGTTGTCGGCGGTGTGACTCCTGGTAAGGGTGGCCAGACCGTCGAGGGGGCGCCTGTTTTCGATACCGTTGCCGAGGCCAGGGCCGCGACCGATGCCAACGCGACCTGCATCTTCGTCCCGGCTGGTGGCGCGGCCGATTCCATCGAAGAGGCAGCCTACGCCGGCATCAAGCTGATTGTCTGCATCACCGAAGGCATCCCGGTCATTGATATGACGCGTGCCATGCTGGCCGTACGCGAAAAGGGTGCGACCCTGATCGGCCCCAACTGTCCCGGCCTTTGTGCGCCTGGTCAGGGGAAGATCGGTATCATCCCCTACCAGATTTTCACGCCTGGCTCTGTTGGTTTCATCTCGCGCTCTGGCACGCTGACCTATGAAGTTGTTTCGCTGCTGACCGAGGCTGGTATTGGCCAGTCCACCTGCATTGGCATTGGCGGCGATCCCATTATCGGCTCAACCTTTGTTGATTATCTGAAGCTGTTCGAGGAAGATCCGCGGACCAAAGTGGTGGTCATGTGTGGTGAGATCGGTGGCAGCGACGAGGAGGATGCCGCCGAGTATATCCGAACCTCGATGAAGAAGCCGGTGGTAGCCTTTGTCTCTGGTCGTACGGCCCCTCCGGGCAAACGCATGGGTCATGCCGGTGCAATTATCTCCGGCAACACCGGTACCGCTCAGGGGAAAGTTGCTGCCCTCCAGGCCGCTGGCGTTCCCGTCGCCGATACCATTTTCGATATTCCCGACCTGGTGAAAAAGGTTCTATAATAGAATCTGAAAGATACTGTGGGGCCTCCCTTTGCGGGAGGCCGACTTGTGAGGGGTTGGAAAGTAAAAGGAACTATCATGACCACGGCCTTGATTTATGATCCAATTTTTTTAGAACATAAGACGCCCTCCCGTCATCCCGAGAGGCCCGTACGTGCCGAGATGGCTTACAAAGTTATTGAGGCGCTGGGCTGGTTGGAGCGGGATGGTCTGGTGCAACTCGTGCCGCGGGCTGCTACTGTGGATGAACTGGCCGCCGTCCACGAGCGCGACTACATTCAGGAGGTTGAGGCTGCATCTCAGCAGGCCGCGCAGAGGGAGTCGGGCCGTAGCATGTTCTTCGCGACCGATACCTACGTTTCGGCCAGGTCCTATGAGGCGGCCATCAAAGCTGCCGGGGCGCCTTTGACTGCTATTGATGCCCTGATGAAAGGCGAGATAGACAATGCCTATTGCCTGGTGCGGCCTCCTGGCCATCACGCGCTGCCAGAAACCGCCATGGGCTTCTGCATCTTCAATAATGTGGCTGTAGCCGCGCGCTATGCTATTGATCGCTATGGCCTTGAACGTGTAATGATTATCGACTACGATGTGCATCATGGCAATGGCACGCAGGAGATGTTTTACGAAGATCCGCGTGTACTCTATTTCTCCACTCACCAGGCTCCTTTCTATCCTGGTACAGGAGCTTCGGACGAGCGGGGTGCGGGCGAGGGACTGGGTACAACGGTCAACGTACCGCTGCCGGCGGGCTGTGGCTTTGAGACCTACGATCCCGTCTTCCGCCAGTTTCTGGCTCCTGTCGCCGATCGCTTCGATCCGCAGTTGATTCTGGTTTCGGCAGGCTTTGACGCGCATTGGAAGGACCATGAATCTGGTACCGACCTGTTGTCGCCTGACATGCGGCTCTCCACGGCGGGCTTCTCCAAGCTGAATCAGATCATCATTGACCTGGCGCGTGTGCTCTGCAATGGCCGGCTGATCATGGT
>JAFMRP010000155.1:1750-8625 GCA_017354095.1 Ktedonobacteraceae bacterium | reverse complement strand
GCCATCGCGCAGTGCCAGCGCATCTCCATCGACTATCATTCTCATCGCAACCAGACCACTCACCGCAAAGTCGAGCCCTATGCCATTATGGGCTGGCAGGGACACTGGTATCTGATCGGCTATTGCTGCCTGCGTCAGGGACTCCGTATGTTTCGCCTGGATCGCATGCAGCAGGTGCAGGTTCTCGCGGAACCCTTCGAGCGGCCAGAGGATTTTGATTGCCAGAAATATGTCAACGGACATTATGGCACAGGACCACACGGCACCCCTATGGAAGTGGAATTTCAGGCAGATCTATCAACGGTTCAGCAGAAAATCCCTGAATACTATGGTCAACTTTTGGCCACACCAACCGGTACGCTGTTTCAGAGCCACTACGAGAGCGTGGAAGGCCAGGTGCGCTACCTCATCTCGCTCAACCTGCCCTTCGTCATCCATCGCCCGCCGCAGCTGCGCGAAGCCCTCCTGCGCCTGGCCCAACAATTGACACAAAGCGCCGCAGCGCCACCCAACTAGGGAGATTAGGAAACCTGGACGATCATCTTGCTCGTATTCTCCCCGCAGGGCATTCCGAGGAAAGCATCGACGATATCTTTAATCATCGATTGCCTGATACATCAGCGTCAAAAAATCATCGCCGATCTTGCTGCGCCAATCCGCAGCTACGATAGCATTCTGGTGTTGAAGCAGGATGAGCGCTACCAGGTCCTCTCTCGGGTCCACATACCATGCTGTGCCCAATCCGCCCGGCCAGCCGAAGGTACCGACGCTGGGTCCTAATCCGGTCTGCTTTGTCAGCACCTGGACGCCATAGCCAAATCCTCGATTGGCCCACATTTCGTTCGTACTCATCGCAAACGTGGCATGGGTGTGCTGTTCAGGTGTGAGATAGTCGGTCGTCATGACTTCCACCGTCTTGCGCGAGAGTACGCGTACCCCATCCAATACTCCTTTCCCCAGCAACATGCGCGCGAAACGCAGGTAGTCGTCTGCGCTGGAAACAAGCCCTCCTCCCCCGGATGCGAAAAGCGGCGGCTCAGCCCAGCCTGTCGTCTGGGGATGATCCAGTACTGCAAGCCCACCTTCAGGCGCAGGACCGTAAAGAACGGAAAACCTGTTCCGCTTTTCCGGCGGGACCACGAAGCTGGTATCTACCATCCCCAATGGCCCCAGGACGCGCTCCTGCAAAACTGCCTCCAGTGGCTTCCCCGTAACGCGGGTCATCAGTATTCCCAGAATATCAGAGGCTGTATGGTAAAGCCAGCGTGCTCCAGGCTCATAGACCAGCGGGAGCTCCCCAATACGGGCCATCCAGGTATCAGGAGATAACTGCTCTGCGTTAGGAATCCGGAGGACATCGGCAATAGGCGCGGCCGTCAACGCTAATAGGGAAGGACCGAGCCTGGATTTTCCCCAACCGATACCAGGACGATACGTCAGCAAGTCATCGAGCGTGATCGAGCGTGGAGAGGGGTAGACATCTTCAGGTGGGCCATCCGGGTCACGCATCACTACCCGGTTTCCTAGCTCAGGCAGCCACTTGTCTACCGGATCGAAGAGGCGGAGCTTGCCTTCTTCGACAAGCGTCAGTGCAGCCACAACGATTATTGGTTTGGTCATCGAGGCAAGGCGCACAATGGTATCTCGCCGGATAGGAAGTCCCGCTTCTTTATCTTGCCAGCCAATGGTGTCGCCGTGCGCCAGTTCGCCGTGCCGATGAACGAGCGTGATAATCCCTGAGACTTCGCCCCGCTCGACATACCCTTCCAAAACTTTGCTCAGACGACCCAGACGTTCTTGTGAGAACCCGCTGCGCTGGGAATTGCTTGTAATATTCATGAAATATCTCCTGTCTGTTCGTTTTCTACTTTATTTCGAATTTTCTTGGAATGAGAAAATCATATGCCAAATTTTCTTGAAATGTCAAGGAGTTTTCTGCTATACTCTGAGCATGGAACCAAACGACGCAACGCTTGCGAGAAAGGCAAATGCCCTCAGTGATCCGCTTCGACTCCAGATTCTCGATCTGCTGGTCAAAGGGCACGACGAGTTCTGTCAGTCGCCACCCCATCCGGAGTTTCCGAAGGCGCTCTGTCCCTACCTCGATATTCAGAGCAAGTTGGGAAATATCGCTCCATCAAAACTGTCCTATCATCTCAAGGAACTTCGTCAAGCGGAGCTCGTGGAGGAACATCGTTTGGGGAAACGGGTGTACTATACCGCCAATCTTGATGCCCTCACTCGGTTTCTCGAAGCATTCCGCCAACGCTATCTCATTTCTCCAATCTCTTCTTGACACTGCCTTTCGCGGTCGCTCGCTACCGCCTCCCCTTCGTCTGCAAACAGACATCCGGCTTGTTGTGCATAATTTATGCCTTTCCTGATTTATAGTCAACTAAAGCTTGTAATTCCAATTAACTATGCTATACTAATATAAGTCTAATGAATTGTATGAAGTCCATATAGTAAGCCTATATCTTTTATGGCAATTTTATACCTCAGCGCATCTTTAAGAAATCCCAACAATCTTAGATGACAGGAAAGCCCAAAAGCGGAAGGTGCAGGAAGGCGCCAGCCTTCCTGCTTCCTTTCCCCTGCGCCGCCGCAGGCGGCGGAGTAATATGGTTATCGAAGGGGTGCAATAGTGGAACTGCGTGGGAAAAGCAAGCGCGACACCAATACCATCGGCGACATCAGCGAAGCTGCGATTAGCGCACGATTTCTACAACTTGGCTACGCCGTCTTCATACCCTTTGGCAGGGGCCAGCGTTTCGATCTACTCGTTGAGGACGAGGATGGGAAATTCTGGCGCATCCAATGCAAAACCGCCCGAATTGATGAAGACGGAACAGTACTAAGGTTTGATACAGCAAATCACAACGTCACTGGCAAAAATAGACAGATGCGACACTATCGGGGACAATGTGACTATTTTGCCGTGTATTATGAGACACTCAACAAGGTCTATCTCATTCCAGTGGATCAGGTTGGTGTTGCTAAAGCAATTCTTCGGCTGGCGCCAGCGAAGAATAATCAGGAAAAATATGTGCGTTGGGCGAAGGATTATGAACTATAAAAAAGCTCCCGACCTGATCAGGTCGGGAGTTACAATCAATGGGCCCAGCTGGATTCGAACCAGCGGCCAACCAGTTATGAGCCGGCTGCTCTAACCGCTGAGCTATGGGCCCTCGCACTGCCTATTGTACCATACCTTGCCCCGGCTGAGAAGAGGGTAATCGATGAAATTCAGGCAAGTTTTCACGCAAGGCTGAGTTATCGCGTTTTTTTCGTATCCCTCATTCACCAATTGTGATATAATATCTCCTGTAAAATATACCTTGGGTTCGACCCTATTCAAAACTAATCATCAATGAGAGCCAGGTCGAATAGGAAAACGAACAGTGATTTTTTGCGGGCTTTTTTATGGTTGACTGTGGCATGGCGAGTGGACGAAGAATAGAGACTCAGAAACATATTCTCATTATGCTTAATGGAGATATAGGCCATTCTACGCGCCTGCCCTCCAGATTGAGAAAAGAAAGCCCATTTTTCACTCATACCGCGCCATCATCTGGCTTATGGCGCGGTATCACATTTTTCGAGGGGGCATTCAAAGGTGAATGAAGTAACAATTCGAATCGGCGGCGAGTCAGGAGAAGGAACCATCTCGGGTGGCGATATCCTTGCTCTGGCCTCTGCACGCTGTGGGTATCATGTCCATACCTTCAGAACCTTCCCCGCCGAAATTCTCGGCGGACCCTGTATGTTCCAGGTGCGCATCAGCGATCAACCTGTAAAATCCATGGGCGATTACGCTGACGTGCTGATCTGCCTGAATAAGGAAGCCTACGATCGCAATATCATCGACCTGCGACATGGAGGCGTTCTGATCTACGATCCCTCCGACTTCACTCCAGAGGCTGGAGACTACATTACGTACGGCGTACCCTTTAACGAGATCGCGCGCAAAGAAGTCCAGCTCTTCCAGACAAAAAATATGGTCATGTTGGGAGCGATCTCTGGGCTGTTTGGCCCCCCACTGGAGGCCCTGATTCAGGTCGTGCAGTCCAAACTCTCCCGTTCACGTAAGGCCAACGCCACGCTGATGGAGAAAAATATGCTGGCCCTGGACACCGCTCGCAACTATGTAACCAGCCAGCTGACCAAACAGGACCCCTACCAGTTGGGCCCGGTCGAGAAGGCCAATCGCGTGGTGCTGAATGGCAACCAGGCCGTAGTGGCAGGAGCGTTAGCCGCCCGGTGTCGCTACTTCGCGGGCTACCCCATCACGCCCGCCAGCGATATTATGGAAGCAATGGCCAAAGAACTGCCCCAGGTCGGTGGAACCTTCTTGCAGGCGGAAGACGAAATGGCGGCACTGGCATCAGTGCTCGGCGCCTCCTACGGCGGGAAACGCGCGATGACCGCGACCTCCGGCCCCGGCTTCTCGCTGATGACCGAACTGATCGGCCTCTCATCCATGGCCGAACTACCAGCCGTGATTGTCGATGCGCAGCGGGCTGGCCCCAGCACAGGCATGCCCACCAAAATGGAACAGTCAGACCTCAGCTTCGCGCTGCATGCTGGCCACGGCGATACACCACGTATGATTATCGCCCCCGCCAATGTCGCCGATTGCTATACCTTGATGGTCCAGGCCTTTAATATGGCGGAACGCTACCAGATGCCCGTTATCTTCCTCACCGATCAGTCGCTGACTGCTCGCGTTGAGAGCGTCGATGCCAATGTTTTCAAACCCCTGGAACTCTATGAACGTGTCCAGCATGACGCCAGCAATGGAGCCAGCGCGGATGGACAGGAAGAACTGGTTGGCGCTGGTGCCAGCTACTCTCGCTATGCCTATACTCAGAGCGGCATCTCACCGATCTCTACCCCCGGCTCCGGCGCGCCACCTTATGTCGCCACCGGCCTGGAGCATGATGAACATGGCCACCCCGATTACGAACCGGAAGACCACACCGCCATGATGGAAAAACGCTTCCGCAAGCTCGATACCGCCGCCGAAGAGTTGCCGCAGCCGCAGCGCTATGGAGATGAGGATGCCACCGTCGGCATTATCGGCTGGGGTTCAACGGAAGGCGCGATCCAGGAGGCAGTAGATCGCGCACGCGCCAAAGGCTACAAGGTGGCCTCGCTTCATCCCAGAATTCTTTCGCCTCTGCCAGATCGCACTATTAGCGACTTTATCCACTCTGTAGAACGTGTCATAGTACCCGAATGCAACTACTCTGGCCAGCTTGCTAACCTGCTGGGCTCCAGATACGGCCTGCAGGCCATTCGTGTGAACAAATTTGGGGGCATCCCATTTACCGCCGGAGAAATTTTACGGGCTATTGAGGAGGTCTGCTAACCATGGCACAAATGGTGATCAATCCTACAGTCAAAGACTATAAAAGCGAGGTCAAGCCGACCTGGTGCCCCGGCTGTGGCGACTTCGGCGTCCTGAATGCAACGTTTCGTGGCCTCGCCAGCATGAAACTGGCCCTGGATCAGACCGTAGTAGTATCGGGCATCGGCTGTTCCAGCCGCTTCCCACACTTCATGAAAACCTTTGGTTTCCATAGTGTGCATGGCCGCGCGCTGCCAGTTGCCCAGGGACTGAAAATGGCTCGCCCGGACCTCAATGTGGTTACCGTCGGCGGTGATGGCGACTTCTTTAGCATTGGCGCAGGTCACCTGGTCCACGCCGCCCTGCGCAACATCGACATCACGGTCGTTGTGATGGATAACGAGATCTATGGCCTGACCAAAGGCCAGACCTCGCCTACCTCGCCACACGGCCATGTCACGAAATCCACACCCTACGGCCTGATGGCCTCGCAGTTTAATCCCGTTGCCACGGTGCTCTCACTCAACGTTGGCTTCGTGGCGCGTGGCTACTCAGCCAAGCCAAAAGACCTGGCCGCACTGATTGAGCAGGGCATTAACTATAAAGGCTTCGCCTTTATCCATGCGCTCAGCCCCTGCCCGACCTTCTACCACACCTTCGATGCCTGGGATGCCGCCGTTACTCCCATCCCTACCGATCACGATACTAGCGATCGCTCGAAAGCGATTGCCCTATCGATGGAGATGGAGAAACCCTATATCGGCCTCTTCTATCGCGAAGAACGCCCAACTATGGACGAGGCAGCCCGCCAACTGGCCGAGAACGCCAAACCCTTCAACATCGAAGATTACATGAAACGCTACGCCTAGCACCTACCGCAGGAGGGCTCACCACCCTCCTGCTTTTTTCTTGCTCTTCGCTGCTCAACTCGATAACCGCATTATCCATTCCATGACGCTATAAACTCGCCCTGAAAGGGCTTCAGGCGCCACCTTTATCAAATGATAGCCCAAAGAAGTGTAGATCTCTGCATGAATCTTCTCGAAAAGGAGCGATTCTTCAAAAGTGATTTTTCTCGCCTCAGTGGGCTGGCAAAACCCAAGATGTTCGATAAAGAATACCTGCCTCTCATAAATATTCTCTTGCTCAATTCTCTCCATTTCCTCTAACAGACAAACAGACGGAGGATATCCAAGATACCGGCTCAAGGCCAGGGTACAAATTGGCGAACGATCGTACACTTGCAGTGCATCAGGACCCATTCCTGCTTCTATTTGCCTCTGTTTTTGAAGCCGGGTAATCTTATCAATAAAGTCAGCCAGTCTCCATGGCTCAGTATTGCCACGTCTGTGCTCAAGGGCAATCACATCGGTTGCGGCTTCCTCTACTACCAGATACCCCTGGCTTTTCAACTCGTGAAGAATAGAGGTCTTTCCTGAGCCTGGCGTGCCAGTGAGAATGTATCGTCTCATAAAATATATCCTTTCCGAAATGCTTCAATTACAACAAAAATTCCTTAGAAGGA
>JAFMRP010000155.1:0-1740 GCA_017354095.1 Ktedonobacteraceae bacterium | reverse complement strand
GCGGGAGGTGCAGGAGGGCGGCTGCCTCTCCGCTCGGCTGACCGCGCAGCGGTAGGCGCGCAGCGCCGTTGCCGAGCGGAACAAGAGGGGCCCTCCTGCATTCTTTCCCCTCCGCGCCGCCGCAGGCGATTCCTTCCAGACCGCCTGACCGCGTAGCGGTAGCCGCGTCAGTGGCGTTGGCGGTCTGGATAAGAGGCCGGCGCATATGTTAAACTTCGTTTGACAGGGTAATAGAGCATCATCTCAACAGGAGAAAAATTTCAAAAATCTCAGATGAAAAGAAGAGGTGCTTCTACTGCTTAGAGGAAACAGGATGAATGAGGTGCGTCCTGCTTTGTCGAAAGTGAAAAGAGAGAGGAACTTCAGTGTGAAATGCTTTCTTGTCGGGAATTATATCATCTCACTACTCTCCACTTCAAGAAAAACAGGCCCTGTTTCAACGTTGTGTATGAACCATAAATCCGCTAGGACGCGTGGATAGGCCCCCACCTGTCAATAATACCAGCCCATAATCAGGAGAAATAAACAGCGACAATCTGGAGATAATGAGATATAACTGAGAGAGCACGGTTTAGCCGTGCGTTATGGTCTCACGCGTAGCTTGAAAGGAAATTCGATTGTGACTGAGAACCGCAAACCTACCCTGTTTGCATGGGCCGGGGGATTGCCCGCTTTCACACGCTTGACACGTATCTTCTACGAAAAGTATGTTCCACATGATGAGCTTCTGGCTCCTCTTTTTGCTGATATGGCGCCAGATCACCCGGAACGCGTCGCTACCTGGCTCGGAGAGGTTTTCGGAGGACCAGCAGCCTATACCGAGCACCACGGTGGCCATGCTCATATGATCTCTCGTCATATGGGCAGAGGACTGAGCGAGGCTCAGCGAGCGCGTTGGGCCAGTCTGATCTGTCAAGCGGCTGATGACGCTGGCTTACCATCTGACCCGGAGTTCCGCTCAGCTTTTGTCTCCTATATCGAGTGGGGGACTCACCTTGCCGTCAAGTACTCGGCCCCTGGAGCTCAACCGCCGCTGCATATGCCCGTTCCGCATTGGGACTGGGACACAACAGGTGCCCCAGAACCCTCTGTTTCTCTCTCCGAAAAAGGCCAGGTCTCTCCAGACGAGCCAATCACGTTCATCCGGCATATCAAACCTCTCTTCCGTGCCAGGGATCGGCAATCAATGCAGTGGGCCTTCGACCTGTGGTCTTACGATGATGTCACCAGGCACGCTCAGGCCATTTTCCAGCGCTTACAAAGCGGATCGATGCCCTGTGATGGCGCATGGCCACGTGAAAATGTTGAGCTCTTCCACCGCTGGATGACCTCTGGCATGGCTCAGTAAAACATGGTGAGGCCCCCAACAGCAGACGCATGCAACCTCGTCGCGCACTCCATGGGTTTCACCACAAATTAGATGAACATATCCACCGCCCCCCTCGATAGAGCGCTCATCAGCATGATAAACCTGGCCGCTTGGTTAAGTTTATCATGCAACCTTTATAAACTATACTCGCTTGCTCTTATCTATCGCTAACCAGCTTGACTCTGCCAGCAGACAAACGTAACAGGCTGAAAGAACAAAACTAACACCTTTCCTTCCCCAAAAAGCGTTACAAGTGTTACAAGTGTTACAAACTAACATCTTCCCCTCTCCCACAAACTGTCCGTTCTGTCCATTCCGTTACAAGTGTTAATTCTGTTGGTTCTGTTGGTTTTTCCACTCCTGGAGTGGCG
>JAFMRP010000865.1 GCA_017354095.1 Ktedonobacteraceae bacterium | reverse complement strand
AGGCATTTTCGACGGCTGTGGTGAGCAGGCGGCTCAAGACCCAGCGGCGATTGACAAAGAACGAGATATGCTGGCGGGTGCTTTTATAGCAGGCAGGGCGGCTCGAATAGCCGCTGACAACAGGGTACTGCTCATCGGCGGGGCGTTCTTCGCCCTGTACGGGGACCATCTGGGTGGCGACCTGAGGACCATAGACCTCGACCAGCACACTGAGCAGGCGACCATCGCCAGGGGTAGCCAGGATCTGGCGGCCATCGCTAAAGACGCTGAAGCGAATCTCGGGGTAGGCCAGCGCGTACTGTTCCAGCAGGTGATGGCAGTGGCTGACCTCCGTGTTGCGGCTCTTCAAGAATTTCAGGCGGGCCGGGACCGCGCTAAACAGATTGCGCACAGTGAGAGACGTACCAGTAGGAGCGGCGGCGGGCGCCACATCCGAGATCTGGCCACCGGTCGCGCTAATCTGGAAACCCTGTTCGGCCTCGTGCGGACGGCTCAGCAGGCTGACCTCCGCGACAGCGGCGATGCTGGCCAGCGCCTCCCCGCGAAAGCCGAGAGAGCGGATGTGTTCGAGATCGTCGATGCGCTCCACCTTGCTGGTCGCGTGACGAGATAGGGCCAGGGGCAACTCGTCGGAGGGGATGCCACTGCCATTATCGGTCACGCGGATCAGTTGCAGGCCGCCGTTAGTCAGATCGACGCGAATCTGGGTAGCACCGGCGTCGATACTATTCTCAATCAGCTCTTTCACAACGGACGCGGGCCGCTCTACAACCTCGCCGGCGGCGATTTTAGCGGCGACATCTGGCGCGAGTTGGCGTATGGGCATGCTGCTTCATCTCCCTGACTAAATTTTTCAGATGGCCGGCATAAGAAATAAGAACTAGTGTTCCTGAGGCACTATTATATCACAGCTGGGAAGCCCTGAGGGGATCAAAAAGAGGTGACCATAGTTTTTTCACGCTGGTGATAATGGATACATCAGGTGCTGGAGCTGAGGAGAGTTGAAAAGCGGTTCCTTGCTAAGTCAGGGAGGATGGACGATTGAAAAAGTTAATATCAAATTTATTGACTTGCGCGGTAGTAATGGGTATTATCTTTACAAGGCATTGATGGTGTGAAAGTAGGAGTGAGAGTTATGTTAGAGGTCCAATCCTGGCGCAGCCTGTTAGAAACGATTATCGGCTCTACAAAAGAGCGGCAGCGCCTGGCACGCGTATTAAACGTGCCTACCGCGACGCTGCGATCCTGGGCGGAGGGTAAGGCTGACCCGCAGATTCAGCAGTTGTATCTCTTGATAAATGCGTTACCCAGGTACAGGCAACAGCTGTTATCGTTGATTGCTAATGAAGTGGAGAGCACCAGCCAGCCAGAACCTGTAGAGGAGATCGCGGACATTCCCTCTGTGTTCTACGCGCATGTGCTCAGTGGCAGTACGGCTCTCACGCAGCCAGTACGTTTCTGGTCGCTATCGAATATGATCCTGAACCAGGCATTGAGCCAGCTAGATCCCCAGCATTCAGGGATGTCTCTGCAGGTGGTGCGCTGCATGCCGCCTGGCGAGGTGACGGGCAAGGTCTGCAGCCTGCGTGTCTCGGTCAGCGTATGCACATCGCCCTGGCATGGTGAGGCTGATCAGCAGGCCATGCTGCTCGGGGCAGAGTCGCTGGCCGGTTGGGCCGTGACGGTTCGGCGCCTGGTAGTGGTCAATGAGCAAATGGAGAACAGTGCCTTCCCGCCCCAGATGATACCGCGTGAGAGCTGTGCCGCAGCCTATCCCATTGAACGCGCCAATTGTGTGGCTGGCTGTCTGTTTGTTGCCTGCGCGCAGCCGGAATACCTGGTGCCTGCGCGCATCATGCTGATACGGCATTATGCGAATCTGTTGTCATTAGCGTTTGAGCCAGACGAGTTTTATGAGAGCGAGCAGATTGACTTGCAGGTCATGCCTGCGCTGGATGTGCAGCTGCCCTGGCGGTCGGCGTTCCAGCGTCGTGTCGCTGATACATTAATGCTGGCGACCCAGAACTCTCCCGTGGCGGAAGTGGCGCAGGCTGAGATGCAGGTGTGGCAGCAGTATGAGGAGGAATTTCTCAAGTTGATGCGACATACGCGGGGCTAGAGCATCGGTCAAGAAATGGAGAAAAGGATCGGCAGAACCGCGCTCGGGAGGGAAGCTAACACCCCATTGGGCCAGAAGCACTTTTCACGCTCTTTCCCACTTGCGCAGACAGATTACCCAAGCTTTCGATACCTGGCTGGGGTCATCCCGACTTCTCGTTTAAAGGCTTTGTGAAAGGCTACCGCCGATTCATAGCCGAGAAGCGCTGCGATCTTTTCTATCTCGACGTTGTCCTTGAGCAAGCGGGTGGCTCTACTCATGCGCCAACGCGTGAGATACATGATGGGAGGCTCCCCCACCAGACGGGTAAAGCGAGCAGAGAAGACTGAGCGGGAGAGGGCCACAGAGGATGCCAGTTCCTCAACTGTCCACCTCTGTTCAGGCGCTTGATGAATCAAGCCAAGCGCCGTGCTGATAGACGGATCACGCAGTGCCGCTACCCACCCGGGCGTCGATGCCTCTTGTTGCTCAACCCAGGCCCGGATCACATGGATGAAGAGCAGTTCGGTTAAGCGCCTGAGCATCACCTGCGTGCCCAGCCGAGGCGTCGTCGCTTCACGCGCAATCAATTGCACAATCTCGGCAAAGCCCGGCACCGTGCGGCCCTGTTCGGCTGGGATGTGAATCACTTTTGGCAAGCTTCCGAGCAAGGGAAAAGCGCCTGGATGCTCCAGATGGAACGCACCACACAGGACTATCATCTTCAACTCAGCGGACGCAGTTGCAAAGCCCTGGTACGAGCCTTGCTCGGAATACTCCACATGCTGGATTCGTGTCAGGGGTGAAGTGAGTTCGTCACTCATCGTGTGAGCGTGCCCAAAGGGGAAGAGCAGGACAGCCCCCTCTTCGACTCGCACAGGTTCAGGATCCCCTTCAAAAGAGAGATAGCCACCCCCACCAGAGCCGAGCAGGTGAAAGATCATATCGTGACTGGCCGCAAAATAATAGCGCCAGGGAGGCGTCAGTTCATTGCGCGCAGAGATCCAGCCTTTGAGTTCGAGTGCATTAAGCATATCTGTGAGCACATCCATGCTCTTCTCCTTCTCGAGACGATCAGACAACTATTTGAGACAATTTAGCATAGTTTGTCTCAGCGTTCAAGGGTATACTTTGCCTATCGAAAAGATCACTAGTATTCTGTCAAACAGAGTTTGACAGGCGCG
>JAFMRP010000154.1 GCA_017354095.1 Ktedonobacteraceae bacterium | reverse complement strand
TGTGCTTTTTATGGGGGCGGAGTCGCCGGTTGGCCAGGCAGTGAGGACAGGGCGGCAGCATTCCAAGCCAGACCAGCACGAACTGGAATGGATCTATTCCTGTTATGGTGTTTCCAGCCCCGGAAGTTTCGTTGCCACCCCTATATTACGTGATCAGCGTTCTGCTGGTTGTCTTTACCTGTTTAGCCCGGAAATGGACTTTTTCAGGCCGGATCATTTGCAGCTGATCCAATCTTACACCGAGTTGTTATCGCTGGCTTTTGAGGGAGACGACTTCTTTGGGCTGAATCGGATTGTGCTGGGTGTGATGCCGATGCCAGCGATGCAGAAAACGTTGTTGGACCAGTTTCAACAGCGCGTCACTCAACTTATGCTCCATGCCAAAGCGGAGGGCCGCAGCCTCACTCGTCCCGAAGCGGAGAAGCAGGTCTGGCAGGCACTGGAGGCCGAGCTTCTGCTGCTGGACTAACGTGATCGGAGGTTTTCGTGAATGCAGCTCTCTCAGATGTTGTTGTGATCGACCTATCGCGTGTTTTCGCGGGTCCTTACTGCACCATGTTGCTGGGGGACCTGGGAGCCACAGTTATCAAGGTCGAGCAGCCTGACAGGGGCGATGACACGCGCGAGTTTGGGCCGCCCTATATCGGGGGAGAAAGTGCTTATTATCTGGGTCTAAACCGCAACAAGTACAGCGTCACGCTTGATTTCAGCACGCCAGAGGGCCAGCAGCGCCTGCTGGAGATGGTACAGGGAGCGACCGTGCTGGTGGAAAATTTCCGGCCGGGATCACTGGCGCGTTACGGGCTGGGTTATGAGGATGTGCGCAAGTATAATCCCGGTCTGATCTACTGTTCGATCAGTGGTTATGGGCAGGATGGGCCGCACAGCGCCCGGCCGGGCTATGATTTTGTCGCGCAGGCTGAAGCGGGCATTATGGCGGTTACCGGCGAGATTGATAGTGAACCGCAGCGCGTTGGTGCGCCGGTCAGTGATATCTCCGCCGGTATGTATGCTTGTATGGCGATTCTGGCCGCGCTCTATCACCGGCAGCGTACGGGCAGAGGACAATATATTGATATCTCGCTGCTTGAGACGACCGTTTCATTACTGGGAAACGTCTCGGCCAACCATCTGATATCGGGGCGGGAGGCGTTACGCTACGGCAATGAGCATCCTAACATCGTGCCTTACCAGGCTTTTCGCACGCGTGACGGGGCCATTGTCGTCACCTGTGGCAATGATCGCCTCTATGCTGCGCTCTGCCAGCAGCTGGAGCGAATGGATCTGGCGCGTGATGCGCGCTTCGCCAGCAATCCGCAGCGCGTGATACATCGCCTTGAGCTCATTCCAGAGTTGCAGAGAGAGTTCAGAAAGCGTGATAGCGATGACTGGCTGGCGAAGCTGCGCGCGGCTGGTATTCCCTGTGGTCCTATCAACTCTATCGGCCAGGTTTTCACGCACGAGCAGCTTATGGCGCGCGGATTTATCTGGGATTGTGAGCATCCTACGGCGGGGAATATTCGTCTTTCGGGTTCGCCCATGCGGCTCTCAGAAACGCCTGCGCGGCTCTATAAGGCGCCTCCACTGCTGGGTGAAGATAATGACGAGGTCGATATCCGCTTTTCGCCTGGAGAAGAAGAATAGCATAGTATAGTACAAGCGGATGGAGAGCAAAAGGCAGCTAAACCATGTTGTTGAGGGGGGACGCTGTTGCATCGATATGGTTTACATGCTCCTATTAGATAGGCTATACTAGCCAGGAACTTTTGTATGCTATATGGTTGTGTCTGGAGGAATCGCTAGTGAAAATCACGTGTAAGCAACAGGACTTGAGCCGTGGCCTTTCTGTCGTCAGCCACGCGGTTTCGAGTCGCAGCACACTACCTATTCTTGTCAATATTTTACTGGCCACGGATCAGGGTCGTTTGAGGTTGTCCGCGACGAATCTGGAGATAGGTATTAATTGCTGGATTGAGGCTGAGATCCAGGAAGAGGGTTCGACGACTGTTCCGGCCAAACTGTTCTCTGACCTGGTGGGCAGCCTGCCGCAGGCGACGATTGACATTACGGTCGCGGACGAGACGCATACTGTCAACGTCAAGAGCATGCGTACCACATCCAATATCAAGGGCATGGACCCATCGGAGTTTCCAGAGATCCCCAGCGCGGAGGGCAGTGAGACGCCTGTGATTCTGGAGACGGCGCAGTTCAAGCGTATGATTGCGGAGGTAGCCATCGCGGCCGACGCGGAGAATTCGCGTCATGTCTTCCAGAGTATTCTAGTCTCGGTCAACAACGAGCAGATGACGCTGGCAGCCGCCGATTCTTTCCGGCTGGCGGTGCGTGTCGCGCCTCTACCCGGTCATACGACGAACCACGAGGACATTCTCATTCCCGCGCGCACTCTGACGGAGCTGGCACGTATCCTGCCGAACGAGGGTAGTGTGCAGATGGTCGTGACGCCCAACAGCAGCCAGGTGCTTTTCCATACCGAGCAGATCGACCTGGTCTCGCGGCTGATCGAGGCGACCTATCCTCCTTTCCGCAATGTCATTCCTAAGGAGTATACGACGCGTGCTGTGCTGGATACGAAGGAGTTCGCCGCCGCGGTAAGGTCAGTGATGCCGTTCGCGCGCGATAGCTCGAATATTACGCGTGTCAAGATCGTAGGGGGCAGTGGTGTGGAGCCCGGTGCGCTGACGTTGGAAGCCACGGCCGAAGATGTGGGTGATAACGTCTGCACGATCAATGCGGCGGTCGATGGAGGTGAGCAGGAGATGATCTTTAATGCGCGTTACCTGGCAGATGTGCTGGCGGTTCTTGATACGCCGGAGGTTGCGCTGGAGATTACCTCGAACACGCGACCGGGGGTGGTCAAGCCAGTGGGCGACGAGGATTATACGTATATTATTATGCCGATGAGTAGCAATCGTTAAAGCTGGCCACCTGTGAGGGGAACGGGATCGGTCATGCGCGATCCGGCCTCCCACAAGGGAGGGCTCCACACTTTGGGTGGGGCGAGAGGGTTGGTAGACACGGACCGGCCACCCCTTGCGGGTGGCCTTACATATCTGGAGGGCAAGGCCTGTACCAGAGTTAGTCAGGATGCGATGTTTCTTTCTCACCTTGTTTTGAGCGAGTTTCGTAATTATAAAGAGCTGGATATAGCTTTGCGGCCCGGGCTTTTTATCTTTCATGGAGATAACGCGCAGGGTAAAACGAACCTGCTTGAAGCGGTGGGAATGCTGGCTACCGCTACCTCTTTTCACGCGGGCAGTGACCGTGAAGTGGTCAACTGGAATGCACCTGAACGGATCGCACGTTTGAGGGGGGAGGTAGAGAGGAGTGCTGGTTCAGCCCAGGTCGAGGTGGTGGTTTCTGATCCTTCGCCTCCGCAGGTTTCCCAGAATGCACGTCCCGCGTTCGAGCTTCCTGCCAATACGCCGCGCAAGCGCTTTAAGGTCAATGGTGTGCCTAAGCGTACTATGGAACTGATCGGGCAGATGAAGGTCGTATTGTTTGCGCCTACTGATCTGCACCTGGTGGATGGTCCACCAGATGAACGCAGGCGCTTTCTGGATCGTGCGCTCTGCCAGGTACAGCCGCGCTACTGCCAGGCACTGGTGAAATATCGCAAGATCGTCTTGCAGCGCGCGGCCCTGCTCAAGCGCGTTCGTGAGCGCCAGGATGATCCGCACATGCTAGATTACCTGGATGAGCAGTTGACCCTCCATGCTGGAATGATTATCTACGAGCGATCCCGTATGATAGAAGCGCTGAATCAGCGTGCCAACGCGTTTCAGCAGACCATCAGCGGTGGTCAGGAGGAGCTGGTAATCGTGTACCGGCCTTCGTTCAAAGTGGAGTATGAGTGGAGCGCCTTTGAGGCACCGGAGCATTACCGGGCGCAACTGCGTGATATCAGGCGTAAGGAGATCCAGCAGGGTGTTTGCCTGCTTGGACCGCACCGTGATGACCTGGAGTTCCAGGTGAATGGCGTCAATATGCTTATGTATGGTTCGCGCGGGCAGCAGCGGACGGCGGCGCTGTCGGCCAAGCTGGCGGAACTGGCCTATATGCGCAGCTGCACGGGCGATGAGCCGATTCTGCTGCTGGATGATGTTTTTAGCGAGCTGGACCAGGCCCGACGGTCGTTCCTGTTGCGCCAGATCCTTGAACATGAGCAGGTTTTTCTCACCACCACCGATCTAGCGGGCTTCCCTGCTGATATTATGGAGCGGGCGCACCTCTATCATGTTAGCAGTGGCACACTACAAAAAGAATCGGCCTGAGGCCAACAAATCCTCTATTCTTTCTCTTCATCAGTGTGGCATAGAGAACATGGTATCTTTGACGATATCCTTTTTGACCTGGAAGGACTTGCCACCTTTGACTGCGCTGGCATCGACGTTGAGCTCGATGGTGGGGCTGTAGCCGCCCTGCTTTTGCACCAGGATCTGGTAGATGGGATGCCCCTTGCTATCGTGTTTGACGACGTTGGGCACATACCATGAGAGTGTGATAGTGGAGATGCAGTTCTTCGGTGTAACGGTCAGGCCGCCCCACATCGCGCGTCCGGGCAGATCGCTGCTTTTGTTGGTCGGGCCGCCGAGGCTATCGATGGGCCAGGGTGTTTTGAAGTAGCGCTCACCAAGATCGTAGTTGCCGTCCGGGCAATAACGGGCGTCGCTGGGGAAGGATGTTTTGTACTGCGCGCAGCTATGATCATCCTGCTTGGGTGGATTGTCACCCGGATCGGGCTTGATCCTTTTGTCGCCGCTGTTATTGGGAGGCGGTGTCATTGCAGGCTTGCAGAGCGCCGTACCACTATCGAAGCCGTTGCCGAACTGGAACTGGGATCTGGCAGGAGCATAGATGCGCAGGTAGTCGGCGTAGGTATTGAAACCGTAGACGTTGCCCGTCTGCTTATAGTCGAGCGTGATGGTGAGATTGTGCTGTGCGCCGCCCTGGCTATCGAGCACAATATCGTCGTGTTCCGTCGTGTGGACCATCGTGCTGGCCTTGCTGATGCTGATATTGGCCTGGTTGACGACGAAACCATCGTGTTTGGTGAAAGGATCGATAGCGCCGTTGTAACCGTGATCGACCAGCCACTTTTCAGCCGTGGGATCGGTGAAGTAGACTTGCAGATCGTGCGACTCAAGATCCTTCGCCGCATTTTTAAAGATGTCCGTGAGTTTTTTCGTCGGCAGGCTGCGTACCTTATCCATCAGCAGTTTTCCGACCAGCGAAGTAAATTCTTTGCGAGCCTGATTGCTGGTGTCGCCGGAGATCTGCCGTTGTTTATTGATGGCGCTGGAGTCCTGCTGGTAGAAGTGCAGGCGCTCTTCCAGATTCTGAGCAGTAATGGTTTCGTTGTAGCCATTGCCGACCTTAATCGGGCCGGTTACCTTTAGAATGTGGCTGATGAAAGTAGGGGTGAAAGCGATAACGCCGTCGACCGGGCCGCCGCCCTCCTCCTGGAAAACGCGCATATTGAGCTTCGCGGTAGTGGGGTAATCCGGCGAGAGATTAGAGTCACGCAGGCCCCAGTTGCCGAAGTTCATCCAGCTTTTGTATTCAGATGGCGCGGAGCGGCCAATAGCCACATCATTGCCACCGTAGTCGATGGTCAAGACATCTTTGAGCGTGAAAGGCGCCACACGGCCATCCGCAATGGTGAGAAGGCCGAACTGGCCAGTAAAACCGCCGCTGGGGCGCAGTTCGCCGCGATCCATTGTCTGCACGAGGAAGTTTCGCGGGTGGCCTACACCCAGCAGCCAGAAGACCGATGGCAGCAGAGACTGCGCCTGTACGAGCATATCGTGTATCTGTGGCATCTGCCCCAGCATAGCTGTGAGCTGGTTTTTTTGCTGCTGGCTGAGAGGTAGATCTTGCAATTGTACCTGGCTCATGTGGAGCTGGATATCATCCAGGTAGAAGAGCGTATGGGGCAGCGCGCCGGAGATCTGCGCAGCATTGTCGACGCTGAGCAGAGGTTGTGCTTTGGCACCAGTGGCGAGTGGTGAGCCATGCAGCGCATTGGAGCCGATGAGGCCGATATCCGTCAATTCCTGGCCCATACGGGAAACGTCCAGGGCTACCTGTACAAGATGCTGCGCGGCTACAAGCTGTTTGCCGTATTGAGGTGAGACCTGGTTGGCCAGGGACTGAACGTCCGGGCGATCTACGAGTTGTTGTAGCTGAAGAAAGTCGTTCTCCGCGTCTTTAAACGACGTTTTCGCATGTTGCAATTTGTTGGCATCGAGGGCTGACATAGGGTCTGATTTAGCTGCTGAAAGCAGGCCTTCGACCTCCATTAGATTATCGACGCCATCGTGAGCAATGCCATTGACACTGTTATAAAGGTTATAGACCTGGAGGCCCACACCCAGAGGAATCAGGATAGCGAAGAGCAGTGTGACGATAATGGTCAGGGACACAGCGCGCCGGAAACGGCTCGCGCTTGTTTTTTTCTCGTGAGCGGAGCGGGTGATGCGGCGACGTATCATGCGGCGCTGGCGAGCGATGGCATGCAAGCCTCGAAGGTCGTGCCTTTTGAGCATGCGGTGTAGTGGCAGGTGCTGCAGGCAATCATCGGCCATCGTACCTGTTGCCGGTTGGATAGCCAGCTGGTCGGGTTCTGGCAGTTTTGCAGGCAACTTATCGGTAGTGCTTGTGGCGTCCGGATCTGTGGTTGTCGCAGCCTGCACTGTCTCCCCTGGTCCATGCTGCAGGGCGATGGCTGGCTCGTCGGATGGTGCTGCGTCGGCGCTGGTGCTGTCGTCTGTCGCGGATTCCGGTTCGGCCTCCGGAGTTGAATCCTCATGAGCCGCCTGCTCTGTGGTGGTCGTGATGTTCTCCTCATTTGCGGGGCCGGTCAATGGCGTCGTAATGCGGCTTCTGGACGCGTCGCGTGGCACCGGAAGCTTGGTCGTAGGCTCTACTTCCTCTTCTTCTTCATTGGTGCTGATTGTGGGGTGTGAGCCGTTGGTGTCGGCGGGGATATGGTCAACGACCGCCGCTCCGGGCAGCAGGGCGCGGAAGCCCCAGAACTGGCCGTCTTCATGTTGCCGCAGGCAGCGCGAGGCCAGTTTCTCAATCAGCTTTGGGGGCATGTGATATTCCGCCGCGATCTCCGCGAGCGCTCGGTTGGTAGTGAAATAGGATATGATAGCAGCTTTACGTCGATAGATGCGTTTTCTTATCTTTGAGTTGTATATATCGAGAGTTATATCCTGCCAATCAGAGATATCGTGAGTCCGAAGGACTTTTATGGCAGAGTTGTCTTCAATGTGTAGCAAGGCTCACCCCTTACCATTGCTAGATATGCATACAAAAACATAGACAATAAACATATTTGGATATGACAGAGCACTAGTTGTACACTACGCAAAGCGGAAAGTCAAGCGTAGTGAGATCATAAGTTTTGCGTAAAGGGCAAGAAAACTTCCTCCTATCTATAAGACGCATAAGGTAGGGATTTTGTTACGGCTAGAGCAAAAAAACGTGCCATAAGAGCTTGACAAAAATGCGATATATCGTTTATATTTGTGATAACGATATATCGCATTGATGTAGACCGGTCTTGAAGGTGGCTATCATGGGAAGCGTAAGATGTGCAGGTGCCAGGAGGGTGGGGGATGGTTCAGGGGAGGTTCCATACGAATGTAGTAATTTTTCGGAAGGCTGGATACTGGGGTGAAAAGGGCTTGACAGGAGAAAGAATACTCACTTATAATTAGGTTGCCTAATAAATTACATACCAAACTATTCTTTCCCTGTTTCGGGGGGCGGAGGGGATCAATGGACACTTGTGAAAATGCAACGGTGCATAAGCTTTTGGCGTCCTTTGGGCAATTTAGTAGAGTTGCGTGGCGTCAATCGGTTGGAGGTTATAAGCGCAGCGAGATCGGGGTTTTGTTCTGTATTAAGGAGATCGGAGGGGCGGGGGATGGTGCTGCCCGGTTGAAGGTGTCGGAGATCAGTAAAAAGATGCAGGTAACGTCTCCGACGGTTACGCAACTGGTGAAGGGGCTTGAGGCTCATGGGTTAGTGGAGCGGCACATTGATCCATGTGACAGGCGTGCCGTTTATATTGTTTTAACTGAGAAAGGTGAGATGGTTGCTCAAAAGGCAGGAGAAGCTTTTTTTGCTTCTTTCAGGGGACTGGTTGAATACCTGGGGGAGGAGCAGAGCAATCAGTTTGCCGAGCTTTTATCCAGGGCGTTTCAATACTTCAGGGAGCAGGAAGCCAACCTTGAGCAGTCACAATGGAGCGGAGATGGAGACGCATGATAAGATTATTCAGATTCGCTAAGCCATTTACGATGGCGATGGTGTTTGTATTAGTACTGGTTTTTTTGCAGTCGTTGTCTGATCTGTACCTACCGACCCTGATGGCGGATATTGTGGATACGGGAGTTGTGAAGGGGGACACCAATTACATTTTGAGGGTGGGTGGATACATGTCGCTGGTGGCCATTGGGGGAATGATCTGTTCTATTGGGGCCAGTTTCTTTTCTTCTAGAGTGGCGACGGGATTTGGTAAGATCGTACGCGGCAAAATTTTCAACCACGTAGAGAACTTCTCGCTGCATGAGTTTGACAAGATCGGCACCGCGTCGCTGATTACG
>JAFMRP010000864.1 GCA_017354095.1 Ktedonobacteraceae bacterium | reverse complement strand
GGCATAGCGCTCCGCCCAGCTCGCGGTATTCAGATAGACCTGCGCACCCTGGTTAAGGGGATCTATGCGCGCAACGTGAGTATGGCCTGCCAGCGCGTAACGCAGCGAGGAGTCAGCAGCCAGCACCGCGTGGAGGCCTCGTGTAACCTCATCGCCTGCCTGGCCAGCATCGGGAGTGCAGATGGCTGCGATGGCCTCCGCACGCGGCAGGGAGAGGGCCTCGTGCACCATCATATATTCCGTCATCTCCTGTGGCGAGGCCGGGGCGTCACCATTTGGATTGTGCCAGCCGGTACGCTGCGACGAGAGATCGGCGCGCAAGGCGACAAAGTCCAGCATAGCCTCCTCAAAGAGCCGCACAGGGTTGCGTTCCTCGCCGGACTGAAGGTTGGCCAGCGGCACACGGGGTTGCGACATCATGCCCATCGAGCGCTGAGCCATCTCTTTCACCAGATCGGGATCGATCAAAGAGAGCAGTGCGACCTTGCGCGTATGGCTCAAACCTGGCTCGAAATGATCGATGTAGGGATAGCGCAGGCTCATGAGGTACATAGCGTATTCGTAGAACCACGAGCCGATGGGTATAGCGATGGAGTCGGGATTGTCTGTCAGGGGGTTGCCCTGCTCGTCCCACAGGCCCTCAACGGTATGATTCCAGAAATCAAAATGGTTGCCATGCTCAATATGGACATCCGGCAGAGGGCGATAGCAGCGTGCCAGGCAGAAAGAGACGCGTGGATCGCCGGGAGAGCCAGTGATCGCCGAGCAGATAAGTTCGCGCACCGGAGCAAAAAAGAGTTCAAGATCGTGATTGCCAACCGTGAAGGTTATAGAGCGTCCAGTGAGATCGATAAAGGAGCATAGAGCGGTAAAGAAAGGGCTATGGGCGGCAATGATCTTCTTGATCTTCTCAACGGCCGTCGCCTCGTCGATCAGACGCTGTTCGGCGTAGGGGCGAGTCACCAGAAAATCAAAGCAATCGCCATTGATGATGAGCTCTATGGTTTCAGCCTGCCCCAGCGGGCCACCCTTTGGAGAGACCGCGCGCAGCAGGCCTTCAAAGGCGGCTTGCTGCCTATCGCCGAAGCATTCAAGGATATAGGTGCCGTCAGCCAGGTGCAGGTCGCTAACGATCAGTTTTAGTAGAGACATGTTTGCCCTTTCTTCACGTTTACGTCGATAGTCTACCGCGAGTCATAGTGGTATGTACCTGAACAAGGCTGCTTATTCGTCTGGTTTTCTATGGCAACGGGTCATCTAGCCAAGCAAATACATTTGTTCTGACTGCATTGTAGCGCGTTTGGGTTCGTCTGTACAGTATAGGTAGGCGAGCAGGCTGTAGTGAGATGCGTTATTGATATTTTCATGCTTTTCTATTTGTTTTCCATTTTGTGCATAAAACAAGCAAAGAGCATGTTCTTTACATTTTGCAGGATTGGTATGCTTAAGGTAGATCTTTTATTCCTTACTTGTTAAGGTACCTATCTATCTTGCGAGAAAAAACGTCATTTCATGATAGCACCGAAAGGTGCGGGAGATAGCACTATGGCAGAAGAACAAAGAGACGAGCTGTTAACAGTTCGGGAGGTCGCACGGCGCCTGCGCGTTGACGACACGACGGTACGTCGCTGGATTAAGAGCGGTGCGTTGGAGGCGATTACGCTTCCTCACCGAGGCAAGCGGCAGGCTTATCGAGTCAAGAGATCCACGTTGGAGGCGTTACTAAGCGGTCCTACCCAGCTGACCTGATCTGATAGAGTATAGTTTTTTCACTGTGAGTAGGGTTTGCTTTCGCAATGGGGTTGCGCATGCCTGGTCCGCAGCTTCGCGCCTGCGGCGTCTCGTGAGTTGAGCTATACGTATGCGGCGACTGTAGCCGCCGCATACGTATAGCTCAAGGAAACAGGCTGGTGCAATCGCGCGAGACGCCGTGAGGGAAAGAGACCAGGGCATGACGGGCAACCTCAAGGGCCCCGCACCGCTACCCAACCGCCCCTTGCCCCTACAGATCCGGGGCGATCATTCCTGAGCAGGTTTCGAGTTTCTGCACTAGCGGGCTAATCCGAGCAACATGTCTTTTTAATTTCCGCGAACCCATAAATATAAATATATAAAATTTCCTATACATGAGCCAGATACATTATAAGGAGTGGAGGTACACAGTTCCTGCCGAAAAACTGAAGGGAAGACCGGGACTTATGAAAATAGCGATTACCGGTGGAGCTGGTTTGATTGGCTCCCACATAGCCAGAGCATATGGAGATGCTGGACATGATGTCTTGATCATAGATAACCTTTCATATGGGTCAGAACAGCGTATGGACCCGCGCGCACGTCTTTACAAGATTGATATTCGTGATGAAAAGTTGTGTGATATTTTGCAGCATGAGAGGCCGGAAATTCTCAGCCATCATGCAGTGCAGCCATACGCCAATATCCCAGTTGAGCACGCGCTTGCTGATGCTGATCTACACATACGAGGCCTGTTAAACGTGCTGGATGGTTGTGTGCAGGCTGGAATTAAAAAATTTATTTTCGCCTCTAACGGTAATGGTATGTACGAGCAAGCGGGGCATCTGCCGGTCAGCGAAGAGCAGCCGATCTGCCCGAAAGGCTCATCTGATATCTGCAAAGCCGCGGGTGAATGGTATGTACGTTACTATACGCGCCAGTACGGCCTGAAGCATACGATCCTGCGTTATGCTGATGTCTACGCAGAGTACGATCCGCTGCGCACCGCGTATCAGCGCCATCCATTGAATTATTTTATTGATCAGCTTATACAAAACAAAGCGCCGATTATTCGCGGGACGGGAGAGGAGGCGCGGGATCACATCTTCATTGAAGATGTTGTGCAGGCCAATCTGTGCGTGCTCAATGGGGGGAAGAATCAGACATTTCACATCAGTTCGGGCCGCAGCTACAGTCTTAACCAGCTGTACCAGGCGGTAGCACGGCAGTTGCAGTATCAGATTGCGCCGACCTATATCTCAGGGAGATTGGATGATGCGGGCGCGATCGCGCTAGACAACACGAGGGCGCGGCTCTTTCTGGAGTGGCAGCCAGTGGTGACGTTAGAGGAGGGGATTGCGCGGGCAGTGCGCAGGGTGCGAAACCAGCAAGCCAACGTACTGGTGAAGCTGTTGGATGAGTCAACGTTTATCCAGACGGAGCAATTGCCGGTTATCACGCGTGATGTGATGATCACGTCATAAAGTGTATGCGCCACCTGAGGTGGCGCATACACTTTATGACGATACAGGGGTGGTTGCCCCCTGTATTTTTGTTTA
>JAFMRP010000009.1 GCA_017354095.1 Ktedonobacteraceae bacterium | reverse complement strand
GCCGCTTCCCAGGCTGATGTAAAGCGACACCGATCCATCACAAACCTGGCACAATTATACACAATGTGGCACAGCCGCTTCAGAAGTGGGCTGAGCGGCATTGTGTATTGATGTGTTTTTACGGTCATTGATGGATGGGTATTGAGATTGATGGGTGTGGATGTGGTGTCAGGGTGGGGAAGTGGAGTGCCGCAGGTGGCGGATGAGCGAGGCGACAGGGTGCCGGGCATAGGTACCTCCGGGACGGGAATGGTACGGTGACGCACGACCAAGGGACGGCATATGTTAAGAGCATAAACCATTCAGTGGTATTATAGCATTATATTGTGGATTTTTCAAGATTTTGTAGTTTTTATTTGTAAATCCATATAAAGAGATTTATGGGCATATGTGAAGGTTCGCTGCCCAAGCTCGATCCTTTATGTATCCATACGCCGGGCATAGTTTGCAAGCTTTTGTGCATATTGGCACATCACATCACGTAATTCCTGGGGCTGATGGATGATGAAAGGCATGCCCAGGCCAGCGAGCTTTTGTGCCATCCAGGGCAAGTCTGCAACCTCACAGCGAAGAAGGATTCCGCCGCTCTTCTCCTCAAAAAATGCCTGGGGAAGGCGGAGAGATTGTTGCGCCTCCAGTAGGGTCGTCTCCAGCCACACTTCGATCTGCCATACTCTGGGGACCGAGGCCAGCGCATGCTGTACAGCTTCGAGCGCATCGAAGTGAAGAGGAGGAGTGAACGTTTCGTCTATCATCTCGATCTGTACGATCCGATCCAGGCGAAAGAGGCGCTGGTCCTGTCGCAAATGACAGTAGCCAATGGTGTACCAGAGCCCTTCCTGGGAGATGACCCCATAGGGATCAAACTCGCGCTCAGTTACCTCTCCCTTCGGGGAGCGATAGTGCAATTGTACCCGTCGACCGCTTTGGAGAGCCGAACTGAGTACTGCTACCACAGGAACAGAGGGTGCGACACGAAAGGACTGATCTTCAAAACGAACGGTCTGTTCCACGGCCTGGACCTGGGTCCGTGTGGCTTCAGGCAGCACCCGCATCACTTTTGCCAGAATGCCCTCAAAGGCTGGTGAGGCCTGAGCAAGGCCCTGCTCTCGCGCCATCAACAGCGAGAGCGTGAGCGCAAAGGACTCCTCCTCAGTGAAGATCAGCGGGGGAAGTTTGTATCCAGGCCGGAGACGATAGGCGCCATAGCGGCCTCGTTCCGCTTCTACGGGGATGCCCAGATCGGTAAGCATCTCAATATAATCTCGCACAGTACGGATATTGACCTCAAGCCGCTGAGCAAGTTGGGCGCCTGTCATTCGTCCATGAGACTGCAAGAGTTCGAGGACGGTCAGGACGCGGGCGGTTGGGCGATAGACCACATTTTTTTCCTTCGCAAAAATAGTTTCTAAATTAGGGTCAATTTTACCATATTTTCGCGGTAGACTACACACGTAAAGACGATGCAGCGAGATGCATCGGGAAGGAAAAGGAGTACATCATCAATGAATCGTCAAACACAGGAGAATCTCCAGCAATTTGTAGAGCGTTACATGGCAGTCTGGAATGAGGCGGATGCCGATCGCCGCACCAAAGGGATTAGCGAGGTATGGACCGAAGATGGAGTCCAATTCACCTCAAAGGGTGAGTATCGTGGGCACCAGGCGCTCCAGGAGCGCATCTCCACCAACCACGAGACGTTTGTGAAAACCCAGGGTCTGCTCTTTCGGGTAGCAAACGTGGCGGTGCACCATGATGCGGTGAAGCTCGTCTGGGAGATGCTTCCAGCTCAGGGTGGCGAGGTGAGAGGATCGGGCGTCCTCTTCCTGCTTCTGAGCGATGATGGGCGTGTCCGCCTCGATTACCAGTTTTAACAGCGACAACATTTTCTCGCTGAAATCCAGGGAGGACCAGGGTGCTGCGTCCTCCTTAGCGAGTCACTACACTGAGTTTTATTGGGCCAGCAGGCGACGGGATCAGCCTGCTGGTTATCTTTTGCTGTGGTCCGTAGACCCTCATACATTGATAAGCTCCATTCAGGGGAGGGATTATCTTGACGGTCTGTGTTATGATATGTCTATACCCCTCCCCACCGGGTATGGGTGTAGACATATCAATGTAGATTGAGTTATCGAGAAGAGGTGTATTTGAGATGCAAGATCGTAAAGAGATGGTACTGTCGGTACCTGATATGAGTTGCGAGCATTGTGTGCATACGATCAATGGCGCTTTGGGCGCGTTGGAGGGTGTGAGCGATGTGAGCGTTGATCTGCCCACGAAGATGGTGCGTTTGCAGTATCAGCCTGGCCAGCTTTCGCGCGAGCAGGTTGAAGCAGTCCTGGATGATGCTGGCTATACGGTTGCAAAGTAGCAGGATATAGCAGGTTATGGGATGCCGGGGGGTACTTGTCTCTCCGGCATCTCTGGTGTAGGATGGTAGAGGTCGCGTACGAATTGTAACGAGAAAGGACGGGGGTATGCAGGCAGATAAGCAGGATGTGCTCAAGCGCTTGAACTATATTGAGGGCCACCTCAAGGGTATTCGTAAGATGATTGAAGAGGATAAGTATTGTGTCGATGTGCTGCGCCAGACATATGCGGTGCGCAAGGCGATCGAGAAGATGGAGGCGCTGATCCTGGAGAAGCATCTGCATACCTGCGTGCCGGAGGGTATCAGGAGTGGTGGTGAGGGCGAGATTATTGAAGAGCTGGTGCAGCTCTATAATCTGGCGGGTAATCGCTGATGGTGGGAGTGTGCCCCGTCTCTAAATAGGAGGGGAAACGAGGGCGGGTTGAGAGGGTTCGGGAGATGGCCTCCAGGTGTGAGGAGTGATGGGCGATACATGGCGATAAATCGCGGGACCCCATTTATGGGGTCCCTACAGTGTTGGCGAAGATTTCCGGTGTTTTTGGAATGTGCAGGCGGTGGAGTCAGTATTGTGTGCATTTTGGACCCATACCGGAGGGGTATGGGTTGTAGAAGATAAAAACGAAAGTCTTACAGGTTATGGCGACGAAATCAACGCTGTCTGTTCAGCCGCAGGCGCAGCAAGCAGTAGGGCAGGAGTGCCAGGCGCAGCTGGCTCTGGAGGGAATGTCCTGCGCTTCGTGCGCGATGCGCATTGAGAAGGGACTCAAAAAGTTGCCCGGTGTGCTTGATGCCCAGGTCAATTTTGCCGCGGAGCGTGCCAGCGTGACCTACGATCCGGTGCAGACAGGGATCGAGCAGATGATACAGAAGGTCGAGGCTGTTGGCTATAAGGCTCAGAGCGAGCCGGGGGCCGCTGCCGAGGGCGAGCCTGTCGCGCCGCTGGCGGCAGATGATGAGCAGCGCAAGCAGAGCGAATTGAGGCGCAAGCGCAATCTGCTTATTCTGGGTATTGTACTATCGCTGCCCATCATGGTGCTGAGCATGTTTTTTGTGGACGCTTTTCCCGGCGAGAACGTTCTTTTGCTCGTGCTGGCGGCGCCGGTATGGGCTGTCGTAGGCTGGGAGTTTCATCGCAGCGCTATTAATGCCCTGCGCCATCGTGCCGCTAATATGGATACCCTTGTTTCGCTGGGTTCAACGGCGGCCTATCTGTTGAGCGTAGCGGCCACCTTCTGGCCAGGCCTGGTGGGTGGAATGACCTTCTATGACACGGCCGCGCTGATCATTACACTCATCTACCTGGGAAAATTCCTGGAGGCGCGAGCCAAAGGGCAGACGGGCGCGGCGATAAAAAAGCTGATCGGTTTGCAGGCGCGTACCGCTCATGTGCTGCGTGCCGGTCGTGAGCTAGAACTGCCTATTGAGCAGGTGTGCATTGGCGATGAGGTGGTTGTGCGGCCCGGCGAGAAAATTCCCGTGGATGGCGTGGTGCTCGCGGGTCATTCCTCCGTGGACGAGGCGATGATTACTGGTGAGAGTCTGCCAGTTGAGAAGGTTGAGGGCGATAGCCTGATCGGGGCTACCATCAACCAGCGCGGCCTGCTGCGTATGCGTGCCACCAAGGTTGGCGCTGATACCATGCTGGCGCATATCATTCGTATGGTGGAGCAGGCGCAGGGTTCAAAGGCACCCATTCAGCGCCTGGCCGATAGCATTTCGGGCATTTTTGTGCCGGTAGTGATGCTGATCGCGTTTATCACTTTCGCGGCCTGGGCCGTTATTGGCAATACTATGGGCCTGCCAGCCTTTGATGGTCATATGGTCAGCGCGGGCAGCTATAGTGTGATGCGTGTAGCGAATGGTGTGATGTGGCATGTTGGCGGCAGCTATGCCTGGATTACTGCTGTGGTTGCCGCTGTTACGGTGCTGGTGGTGGCCTGTCCCTGTGCTCTGGGCCTGGCGACGCCGACGGCCATTATGGTTGGTACGGGCAAGGGAGCCGAGAAGGGCATTTTGATCAAGGGGGGCGAGAGCCTGGAGCGGATTCAGGCGGTACAGGCGGTGCTGCTGGACAAGACTGGTACGATCACCAGGGGGAAGCCGGAGCTGACCGATGTGTATGTTGCCGAGGGCGGAGATGTGGAGGAGATGCTGCGGCTGGTCGCGCTGGCCGAGCAGGGATCAGAGCATCCGCTGGCGGCAGCGCTGGTGGAGGGGGCGAAGGCTCGTGGCCTGGATCTGGCCGTGGCTCCGCAGAGCTTTACGGCGCAGGTGGGACGCGGCGTGGAGGCACAGGTCGCGGGACATAGTGTGCTGGTTGGTACGCGTAAACTGATGGAGGAGCGCGGGCTGGACGGCGAGAGCTGCGCGCCGCAGGTTCTGGAATGGGAGCGGCAGGGCAAGACTGCGATGCTGGCGGCTATTGATGGTGTTGTGACCGGCGCGCTGGCGGTGGCCGATACGGTCAAACCTGACTCGGCTGAAGCGGTACGCCAGATGCATGTTCAGGGGCTGGATGTGTGGATGATTACGGGCGATAATCGGCGCACGGCCGAGGCTATCGCTGCTGGCGTGGGCATTCCTGCTGAGCGTGTGCTGGCGGAAGTTTTGCCGGCTGACAAGGCCAACCAGGTCAGGAAACTGCAGGAGGAGGGGCTGGTTGTCGCGTTTGCCGGAGATGGTATTAATGATGCGCCAGCCCTGGTACAGGCTGATGCCGGTATCGCGATGGGGACCGGTACGGATATCGCGATGGAGGCGGCCGACATTACGCTGGTCAAGGGAAGTCTGAAAAGCGTGGCGACCGCGCTGGCGCTTTCGCGCGCTACGCTGCGCACGATCAAGCAGAATCTCTTCTGGGCCTTTGCCTATAATGTGATTTTGATCCCGCTGGCCATACTTTCGCCTGTGGTGTCGTTCTTGCGAGAGCAGGCGCCGATCTTTGCTGCCGCTGCTATGGCGCTCTCTTCTGTGATGGTAGTGAGCAATTCGCTGCGCCTGCGCCGCTTTGGGCGCTAAGTGTTCAGGCTCTTAAAGGATTAGCACAACCGCCGCGACCAGTCGCGGCGGTTGTGCTGTTTGCAAGTTCTCGTCGCTCTCCTGCACCTTCCGCTATGGTATCTTCATTGGAAGTGGATAGGAATGAATATGGAAGAGATATTCTAAGAAGATACGATAAAGAATCTAGTAAAAAAAGATACGATAGAAAATGGACTATTCAAAGTAGAAAATATGGTGTGATAAAATGAGATGGTGCCTACGTAGTATATGGTAATATAAGGCATCTCTCATCTAAATTCGTAGGGAGGAGTCTGGCACGCGTTGCCATTATTTTGTAATCGTTATGGGGGACTGGCCATTCTCCGTAACGTTGAGCGCTTCTTTGCGACGGGGCGAGGAAGCGGGTTCCCTTGTTTTTTCCTGCCTTTTATTGTAGGAGGATATGATGCGCAAAAAATCTCAACGCTGGTATTTTTTCAGCTTTTTGAGCATGCTCGTGCTTATTTTGAGCGCTTGCGCTGCTCAGGGAACGCCGACACAACAGCAGCCGTCAAGCGATAAGCCGGTTTCAGGGGGGACCTGGGTTGATGACATCGGCAATGAGCCTGACTCGCTGATCCCGAATGGGGGTTCGCAGACCTTCAACACGCTGGTTGACCAGGCTTTGTATTCGCCCGCGTTTGTGGGTGATTATAACGGCAAGATCACGCCATACCTGGTAACTGAGGTTCCTACGCTGCAGAATGGCGGAGTCAGCCAGGATCTCAAGACCTGGACATTTAAAATCCGACCCGGTGTGAAGTGGTCAGATGGGCAGCCGCTGACCGCCGAAGACTTTGACTACACCTGGAAGTTGTGGAACAACCCGGACTTCGGCGCGGCCAATACAACCGGCCTTGATCAGATTACCTCCGCCGATGTTTCTTCCGACAAGCTCTCCATCACCTTCCATCTCAAAGAGGCGTTTGCACCCTTCCTGGCGGTCTGGACCGATGGTGGGCTTGCGCCGTTGCCCAAGCATCACTTTGGGAGCATGGCGCCTGCTTCGATCCTCAAGTCGAAGGAGAATCTGAATCCCTCGGTCACCAGTGGCCCCTTCATGATGGCTGAGAGCGTGCCGGGCGACCATTATACGGTCGTCAAGAATCCCAACTACTGGCGGGCGTCCGAGGGTCTGCCGCACCTGGACAAGATCGTTTTCAAGGTGATAGCCAACCAGGACACGATCCTCAAGGATTTCCAGTCCGGCAGCTCGACCTCTGGCTGGTTTCTGGATGTCAGCAAGACCGAATCTTATAAGGCTCTAAACGGCTACAAGCTGGTCGTCAACCCCAACGCCTCAAACTTTGAGACGCTGGTATTGAACTTTAACGATCCGATCCTGGGCAAGTTCCCCGAGGTACGCAAGGCCATAGCTATGTCAATCGATCATGATACGTTAATCAAGACAGCGCGTAAAGGTCAGGCGCTGCCGTTGTGTACTGATCATGGTAAAGCCTATAATCCGGGCTACCAGGCTGATGCACCCTGTCCGACATTCGATAAGGCCGCTGCCAATCAGTTGCTTGATCAGAATGGCTGGGTCAAGGGTTCTGATGGGGTACGTGCCAAGAATGGTATGCGCCTGGAATTCAGGTATTCGACGACATCGGGCAAGCCCTGGCGCGATGCTGACGAGCTGATCAACCAGGATAGTTTGAAGGATGTTGGCATCAAGATCGACATCGAGAACCATCCGGCGGACGAGTTCTTTGGTCCTTTCATGAATGGTGGCAAGCACCAGATCGCCGAGTTCGAGAACTCCTGGGTTTATGATCCCGATGACTATTCATTGCTTGGCTGCAACGCGATTCCTAAGGGAGGGAAGCAGGGCAGCAACTGGAGCTTCTGGTGTAATCAAGAGGCTGAGAAACTGTTCAAGCAGGAGCAGCAGTCAGCCGACCCGCAGGTGCGCCAGGATGCCTTTAATAAGCTGCACCAGCTGTACCTGACGGAATTCCCGATCATCGTACTGTATAGCCCGGCAGATATTGCTGTGGTGAAGAACACTGCTCACAACTATGCCCCTGGTCCCACGGGCGCCTCTGAGACGGTCAACGTCTGGGATTGGTGGTGTACTGGCGGTCAGTGTTAACCATCTGGTCGATAACCATCTAGCAGGGTGCCGGGGGAGAACATCCCCTGCACCCACATTTTTCATATGCGGAGGTGTTTATGGGCCGGTATATACTTCGACGAGTGTTGCAGGCCATTCCCCTGCTTTTGTTGCTATCCATTGGGATGTTTTTGCTGATCCATGCTTTGCCGGGTGGCCCGGAGCAAGTCATTTTCAACCCGCGCCTCTCTGATGCGGGTCGCGCGGCGCTCCGTGCTCGCTTTGGCCTGGACCAGCCTTTGCCTGTTCAGTATCTGCGCTGGCTGCTGAATAGCCTGACGGGCGATTTCGGTTATTCCTATCTGAATAACCAGCCGGTAGGTGGTATTATCGCGCAGCGCTTTCCCGCAACGTTAACGCTGTTCATCGTCGCGTTCGCGCTGGCGCTGGTGACGGCTATCTTCTTTGGCGTGGTGTCGGCGCTGCGCCAGAACTCGGTGATTGACTACACCCTGACCACGCTGGCTTATTTTGGCGTCGCTATGCCGGCCTTTATTCTTGGCCTGCTCTTACAGGACCTTTTCGGGGTGCAGATGCATATGCTGCCGGTCTCCGGCACGGAGACGCTTGGCCTGTCCTTTGACTTCTACAACACGGTCCTGGATCGCTTCCTGCACATGATCCTGCCCACGCTGACGCTTTCCGTGCTCTTTATGGCGGGCTGGAGCCGTTATATGCGCGCCAGCACCATTGAGGTGGTCAAGCAGGACTATATGCGTACCGCGCGTGCCAAAGGCGTCAGTTCGGCCGCGATGCTCTGGCGCCACGCCATTCGCAATGCCGCGATACCTCTGATCACGGTCGTAGCTATCGATTTTGGATCAGTGGCTGCCGGTGCGACCATTACCGAGGGAATTTTTGCCTGGCCGGGTATGGGCCAGCTGTTCTTAAATTCCCTGACGAGCCGTGATTACCCGGTACTGCTGGCGACACTCATGTTGAGCGGTACGGCGGTGGTCCTGTTCAACCTGATTGCCGATGTCCTCTACGGTGTAATGGATCCGCGCATCCGTTATTCCTAAGCAGCTTAAGAGGAGGTTTTTCTATGGATATATCGGAGCAGGTAAATAATTCACTGGTTGAGGAAGATATTGAGCCGATTATGGAGCTGACCCCGGCTCTGGTACAGAAGCGCCGCAGCCAGATGCGCATCATTTTTGATCGCTTTATTCGCAACCGGGCGGCGATTGTGGGGTTTGTTTTTCTGGCCCTGCTCTTCTTATTTTGCTTTGTGGGTCCGGCCATTACCGGGCATAACCTGCCCAATGCCCTGCATCCAGCGGACGCCGACCTGAGCCCGACGCTGCAATATCCCTTTGGCACCGACGATGTTGGACGCGATCAGTTCGCGCGTGCCATGTATGGTGGCCAGGTTTCGCTGCTGGTTGGTATCAGTTCGATGGCGGTCGCGCTGATTTTCGGCGTCAGCGTTGGGGCCATTGCCGGCTACTATGGGGGACTGGTTGACAATATATTGATGCGTTTCACCGATGTGATGCTCTCCGTTCCCTATCTGCTGCTGCTGTTCGTCCTCTCGGCGGCGTTCTCTGATGGCTCATCCAGAACCGTCATTTTTCTGATTGCTCTGCTCAGCTGGCCAACGACGGCGCGCCTGGTGCGGGGCGAGTTTCTGGCGCTCAAGGAACGTGAGTATGTGCTGGCCTCGCGTACGATTGGCGCGCGGCCACTGCGTTTGATGCTGCGCCATATCTTGCCCAATGCCGCCGGGCCGATTATTGTGAACGCGACACTGTTGATCGGCGTGAACATTATCACCGAGTCGGTACTGAGCTACTTTAACTTTGGGCTGCATCCGCCCGATGCCAGCTGGGGCAATATGGTCAACTCGGGGCAGGCGGTCTACGATAGCGCTCCCTGGCTGGTTTTCACTCCCGCGCTGCTGATTTTTCTCACCGTGCTGAGCTGTAACCTGGTGGGCGATGGATTGCGCGATGCGCTTGACCCGCACATGACAGAGCGCTAATATAGGAAAAGTGAAGCGCGGATGCGAAAGTAGAGAGAAATTTTTGAAAGAATTCCTCCACTCAATGTCGTAGTACTAAAGTAAAAGGAGAAATGCCTTGGGAGACTATCTGCTAGAGGTGCAGGATCTCAAGACCCACTTTAAGACGAAGGCTGGTTGGGTGCGCGCGGTTGACGGGGTAAGTTTCAGTGTCCGACCGGGCGAAAAAGTGGCTATCGTTGGTGAGAGTGGTTGTGGGAAGAGCGTCACGGCTCTCTCTATTATGCGCCTGGTTCAGCAGCCGCCAGGGGAATATGTTGGTGGCAATATCGATTTCGATGGCCGTGACCTGCTGGAACTGCCGGAAGGCGAGATGCGTAAGGTCAGGGGTGGCCAGATAGGGATGATTTTCCAGGACCCCATGACCTGTTTGAATCCGACCATGACGGTGGGCGACCAGATCGCCGAGGGCCTGCTCATCCATCTCAAACTTCCCGCGGCCGAGGCGCGCAGGCGTGCTCGCGAGCTGTTGGGACAGGTGGGCATACCCGCGCCCCAGGAGCGTATCAACCAGTATCCGCATCAGTTCAGCGGTGGTATGCGCCAGCGTGTGATGATCGCCATTGCCCTGGCCTGCAATCCCAAATTGCTCATTGCCGACGAGCCCACGACCGCGCTGGACGTGACCGTGCAGGCGCAGATCCTGGAACTGATTTCCGGTATCTGTAACGAATTTGGTACCTCGTTGATTCTGATCACGCACGACCTGGGCGTGGTAGCCGGGGTGGCTGACCGCGTAGTAGTGATGTATGCCGGTAAGGTGGTTGAAGAGGCTCCTACCTCGGAACTATTCGCTAATCCGCGTCACCCCTACACGCGTGGATTGCTGGCTTCTGTTCCGCGCCTGGATGAAGAGCGCCATAGTGAACTGAAGACGATTGAGGGCGCGCCACCTGATCTGCTGCATCCCCCCAGCGGCTGTCCCTTTATGCCGCGCTGCTTACATGCCCGCAATATCTGCTCCACCATGCCCGGCCTTGATCCTCTGCCAAACATGGATGCGCACCGCAAGGCTTGCTGGGTTGATGTTGACGATCCCAAAGAGCAGGCCTACGCCGAACGCCGCCGCCAGGCCAGAGTCGCGGCCCAGCAGGCCGCGCTGGAAGCCGCTGCCGCCCGCGAAATACAGAGCGCTTGAATGTTTTAAGGAGAGATAGAGTATGGCAACGATCACTGAGCCACAGACCAAAACGCTGCTAGAGGTGCGTGACCTCAAGATGCACTTTCCCCTGAAGCGCGGCATTATTTTCCAGCGCACGGTGGGCCATGTGCATGCCGTCGACGGCGTCTCCTTCGATATCGAGCGTGGGCAGACGCTGGGACTGGTGGGCGAAAGCGGCTCCGGCAAAACGACGATTGGCCGCACTATCATTCGCTTATATCAACCAACCTCGGGATCGATTCTGTTCGAGAATACCGACCTGGCGAACCTGGAGGGCGATCCCCTGTGGCGTATGCGCCGCCGCGTGCAGATGATCTTCCAGGACCCCTATGCCTCGCTCAATCCGCGTTTCACGATCGGATCGCTGATTGCCGAGCCGATGCATATTTATAAGCTCGGCAGCGCGAAAGAGATTCGCGACCGCACGGTCGAATTGTTGCGCGTGGTAGGCCTGCGCCCAGAATATATCGACCGCTATCCTCATGAATTTAGCGGCGGCCAGCGCCAGCGTATCGCGGTAGCGCGTGCCCTCTCCATCAATCCCGAATTCATCATCGCCGATGAACCAGTCTCCGCGCTCGATGTCTCGGTGCGCGCGCAGGTGCTCAACCTGCTGCAGCGTTTGCAGCGCCAATTTGATCTGACGTATCTCTTCGTCTCGCATGATCTCAGCGTGGTGCGCCATGTCGCCGACCGTATCGCCGTGATGTACCTGGGAAAAATTGTTGAGCTGGCCGACCGCGACGAGCTGTATCGTACGCCCAGGCATCCCTACACGAAAGCGCTGCTTTCGGCGGTCCCTATCCCTGATCCTCAGATAGAGAAAAAGCGCCAGCGTATTATTCTTTCCGGCGATCTGCCCAGCCCGATTAATGTGCCGAGAGGCTGCCGTTTCCATACTCGTTGCCCGATGGCCCAGGATATCTGTCGCCAGGAAGAGCCACTGTTCGAGCGGAAAGAGGGCCGCCTGCATTATGCCGCCTGTCACTTTGCCGAGAAGGTCTCGCCTCCCGCTGAAGTAACTGAGCAATAACTGGCAGATGGTAACATCTTCCGTATATATATCCAGACAAGAGTGCGTTGTCCTGGACCGGGGCGGCCGGCAACGCGCTCTTCGCTGTATTGATTGATGACGATTTGACTTGTCGGGGATTCAGCGCTATCCTACTAGAGAATCTTTTGCATTGCTCATTGTATAGATGAGATATTTTTGATTGAGGAACGCATGAATATCCGTCAATCCTGGGGACACCTGGTCCAGTTGCTGTTGTCCCTGCCCGGTATAGGTGTTTCGATCTATCTGACCGCGGTCCACTATAATGGCGCGCAGCTGGTTTGCAATAATATCGGCCTCATCAATTGTGAACGCGTGCTAAACAGCTCGTACTCGTTAGTGCCCGGAACCCAGGTTCCTATCTCCATTTCCGGCCTGGCCTGGTTCGTCGTTATGGCTGTGCTGGCCGTGCTGGGGCTGTGCCGTGACCGGCAGCTGTTTCGCCAGGGCGAGCTGCTCTGGACGGCGCTGGGCATGCTGACCGTCTTCTATTTGCTGTATGCCGAGATCGTGCGTCTTGATGCTTTCTGCGTCTGGTGTACTGTCTTGCATATCCTCATTTTTATGATGTTCCTGTTCGCTATTCTCTTCCTGCGTTCTTCTGCCGAAGAAGATGAAGAAGCTGATGTTGAGTTGGAGGACGAGGAAGATCAGCTCTCCCCTGTTGAGTCACGTGCGCGTGGTGTCAGCCAGCGCGTGCGCTTCTGATAGATACCAACTCCCATGATGGGGATGTTTTTATGATTGCCTGCGCTCTTCGTTCAATACAGCCGGTATCCATGTATCAGCTCTCAAAGGAAACGGCTCATCGGGCAGGCTTTCGCGTTGAATACCTAGCCTGCTCCAGGTCTCCTCTACAAATTTCTCATGCTCCAGCCGGAGTGCGGTCTGTCCTCGATCTGCCAGGGGAGGCAGTTGTGCCGATTCACCCTGGTAGCGATATTCAATTTCCCACGCCTGCAGTAATGCTTTTGCTGCCGTATCAGTTTCTTCATTCGCAGCCTCCCTACATGCCTGGGCTTGAACGTTACAACGAACTTGTATGGCATTGATCCAGGCCGCCTGTGACTGGTCTTGCATGTGTTCCAGGCGCCCCTGTTTTGTCACCTGGTCCAGTGTCTGATCTCTACCAGCTTGTAGCTGCCGGGCCTCTATGAGCTTCTCGCATTCATAGAGGCGGGTTCGAGCTGTTTGTTCTTGCAACATTGCTATGTGAACGCGAAGGTGCCGTGCAGCGGAAGGATCGTCTCTAGTGGGAAGTTCTCCCTGCAAAATCTGTATTTCATGTTGATAATACTCTTTACTTGCTTCATAGGCTTTTATGCTTGCCGTGATGCCAGCGAGCTTTGCTGACTCAACACGCTCATCCGCGCTATCTGCAAATATGTCTAATCTCGCCTCTTTCGCTATAATTCTGCTACGTGCCTCCAGTGCATAGGCATCTAGCATTGCAGACTCGGCAGCAGTTTTGAGTTTCGTTTGTGGGTCGTCGGTATGGTCGGACTCGGCTTTTTTTAGATCTGCCCGTGCATGTAAGACTTCGACTCCTCTATAACCCGATTCAATCTGCGCCTGTTCTACCTTTTGCCAATTGACGACCATTTCGCCTTTAATGCTATTAAGCTTTGTTTTCTCAATTTCAGCCACTTCTGGATGATTCTGTTTTTCAGCCTCTTGCCGGGCCGTTTCCGCGTGTTTTTGTTTGTTGAAGAGGGACAAACGCTCACTGCGTAATGCCTGTTGATGTTCTTCCGCAGCCCGTGCGCGTAACCTTGTGGCCTGCAATCTTTCCCCAACTGCTTGCAAAGTGTCTCCCGAACTCTGACAATTTTTGGCCAGGGCATCATGATATTCAGCTTCGGCTGTGTGTAGATGTGCCTTCATGCTATGATGCTGTGCGTGGGCTTCGTTGAGAGCCAGCGAAGCTCCGAGTTCATCCCGGGGGCCTTTGCCCTCCATATAAAAAGCGTGAAGTGTCTTCTCATCTATCGTGTCTGCATGAGGCTTTGAGCTATCAGCTGCTCCTGGTCCCAGTTGTTTGGTCAGGTGAGCCAGGGCTTCTGCTTCCCGAACTTGAGTTTCAGCCTCTCGTACAGCACCGCGAGCTTCGTCTATTTTCCCTTGTATGGCCTGTAGCTCTTGTTTTGACACAGGCGGTGGTTCCGTACTCTCGGAGTGCTTTTGACCATCGAGGCGTGGTAGATTTATCTCGGGTTGAGATGATCGAGCATTTCCGGCATCGTTGCCGTCACCCTGGGAAGGAGTTTTGCCCATTCGTTTATCTCCTATCAAAAATCATGTATAATGTTTATAATAAATACGTCAATATGTAAATAAAAGACTTTTTCTATGCAATTTTTTATGAACCTTCTTCCCCCATTTGGAAGGAATCAATGCTGTTCGATGAGAGGGAACTGTCATTATGTCAAGTATATTCTCAGAGCCTGGACGGCTCAAGCAGCTTCTTATATTGTGCGTCTCAGTGCTTGTTGTTATCATCTTAGTTGGTCTCAGCATCTCTTTCTTTGGGGGGATGGGAAATAATACGCAGAACACCCACCAGAACCCTACGAAATCGCCCGCTGCAGTGTCGCCGTTCCTGTTTGGCACCAATATCGATCTGCTGAACAGCAAAAATCCGGCGCTGACCTCGCCGGAGGTGAAGCATTCATTAGAGAATCTGCACCTGCACGTGGTGCGGATCCCTGTACGTGCCAATGCCTCTGATGCCGCTGTCAAGGAGGCGGTAGACTATGTCGTCAATGATCTGGAGGCTCTGCCTCTGTTGAATTTGCGTGGTCTGAGTGGTCCTGATGCGCTGAAGAACCAGGCACGTATTGTGAAGGCTGCGAAGCAGATTGCCGGCAACAAAGAGGTCGATTATGAGTATGGCAATGAGGATGATTTGTCGGGCCTGTCGGCCGAGCAGTACGCCGCCACCTGGAATCAGCTCGTTCCGGCGCTCAAGCAACTGGAACCACAGGCCAGGGTGATTGGACCGGCGACCTATCACTATAATGGAGACTTCCTGGGCACTTTTCTGCAGCAGGCTCATCCCCTTCCCGATGCTGTAAGCTGGCACGAGTATACCTGCGACGATAGCGCAAGTAAAGATCAGTGCCTGCAGCACATTAATGACTGGAAGCAGCATGCTGATGCTGCCCGGCAGGTGATGAAGAACACAATGGGGAAGCCGTTGCCGATCATGATTACCGAGTGGAACTACGCGCCCAATGCTTCGCCGCAAGATAGCAAGAGCAGCGATGACAATTTTGTGAGCAACTGGACGAACCGGGCGCTGATGGGCATGGTGCAGGCAGGTATCTATGCCTCCATGCAGTTTTCTGCGACCGATAGCGCGATGGCGCTGGTGAACGATGATGGTACGCTGACGACACAGGGAGAGACGTTGCAACAAGTTTACGAGGACCTGGCGCCGAAGCAAACGTCTTCGGCTCCAGAGGAGACCCCGACGACCACGGCTATCGCAGATGTTACTCCCACACCTACACCTACTCCCCGCCCAAAGCCAACGCAGGCTCCACCAAAGGTTCAGCAGCCAGCACCCACGCCCACTCCCACACCGATTCATGTGCCGTCCGATCCGACCGGTATTTACAACCTGGCGACCAGTGGGCAGCCTATGTACGCTTCTTCGCTGGCGGCTCAGGATAGCGGCAACTGGGATATCTTGAATTTTACCGAGGGCGGCTACTGTAAGTTTGTGAGCAGCGGTTATCATGCGTATGAGCCGTCGGCAAACTATTATGCCCCGTGCATGTCGCGCAAGACCTATCCCGCCGATTTTGCTCTGCAGGTCAGTATGACGATTAGCAAAGGGAACAGCGGTGGCATCATCGTGCGCGCGGATAATACCAGCGGTTATAACAACCAGTATCGCCTGCGCATCGGGTCTGACGGCTCTTATGACCTGGTGAACCTGCAGTCCAGCATGGTTTCGGGCAGCAGCGGGGTCATCAAGACCGGCGCGGGCCAGACCAACGTTGTTACGATTGTAGGGTACAAGACAACGCTGTATATCTACATCAATAAGACGTTTGTCAAATCGGTTCCCAACGCTACCCGGCACAGCGGGCAGATTGGCTTCTTCGCAGTTGACTGGGGCTCTGCCACGGAGGTAGTCTACAAAAATCTGAAGGTGTGGCAGCTGAACTGGCCGTAGTAGTGCACGGCACCAGAGTCGCTCAATAGGAAAAAAGAGCGGTTCTGGTGTTCTTTTATGTGTCATTATACCCAGTAATTGTATATAATACGACGCGGATATGTGATGTGAAAGGCAGTGACAAGTAAATTATGCGAGATGAGCAGCCTGCTCCAGAAAAAAGTGAGGTCCCTAATTTCGCTTCTGAAGAGGCCGCTTCTGAAACGACACCTCCTCACTCGCGATCCAATCGTCGCAAAATGATACGCACTGGCGTGATTGTGCTGATCCTGGCGGGGATTGTGATCAGTCTCAATCCCATCACGCAGGCGATCAGCGCCGTGCTAGAGCAGCGTGCTATCTCCTCGATCCGGGCGTCAGCGACGGCCTCTGCCATCCTTTACAATCGGGGTCTTGTGCGGCAGGGTGGCATCATGGATGGCTTTGACGCAGCGCACCGCCGCTGGAATCCCTATGAGCAGGCAATCACACCTGCCACGATCAACCGGCTCAGACCTTTATGGACATACAACGTCGAGATGCAGCATCCCAGCGTGCCCACGGTTGCCGGGGGGATGGTCTATGTACTTGACGGCCAGAACCTGCTGGTGTTTGATGCAACCTGCCGCCAGAATTGCCGACCCCTGTGGAGCTACCCGGTGACGAACCAGTTGGGATACGCGCCAATCGTTGCCGGTGATCTGGTGTATGCTCTTTCCGTTCATCTGGAGGAACCCGCTTCCAGATTGACGCTGCTGGTATTTGACGCGACCTGCCGCCAGGATTGCCAGCCCCTGTGGACGTATGAACTGCGGGTTCCTGTGGCCCCGGTGCGCATGCTGGCCGCGAGTGAGCGGTTCTACCTGAGCAGCGCGCGCCAGGTCTACGTTTTTGGTGGCCATTGTCGCAGCGCCTGCCGGCCACTTGGCTCATATGCTGTAGAAAGCGATATTGATGCATTGGCGGCGGCTGGGGATGTTGTCTATCTGAACACACTGGATAAGCGTGGCAGTGGCCTATCGGCCATCGACGCCCGTTGTGTGCAGAAGTGTTCTGCGTTGTGGCATTACTACACGACGAAGTTTACCAGAGATGCGTCCGATGACGGGACAGCCCTCACCATTGGTAACCGGGTGCTGTATGTACGCTATGGTGATGCTCTTGCCGCTTTTGATACAGCCTGTCGCGGCGAATGCCAGCCGCTCTGGCAGTATGTCAAGCGCTTCGGCCTCATCAGCCACAGCCCTGCTATCATGGCCAACAACCTGCTTTATCTGAGCTCTATAGAAGATGGCGTGGTGATTTTTGACGGCAACTGCCGAAAAGATTGTCGCCCGCTTGGCAAGTATAAGCCGCGTGTGAGAGATGAGGAAGTGGATTTGCCCAGGCTGCAGCTGGTCGCGGGCGGTGTGCTCTATCTACGGGATGCTGATAACCAGCTGCTGGCGTTTGACGCGGCCTGTCGCCAGAACTGCCAGTCGCTCTGGAGCTACACAGACCGCTCCAACCTGGACGCGACACCGGTTATTGCCAACGGCATGATCTACTGGCTGAACTATCCCGCGCAGCAGCTTACGGCGCTGGGTGTGCCGCTATAAGTGTTTACTCCCACTTGAAGGTGCGGATGGCGACCAGCAGGATGATGATGGCCCACACGGCAAGGGTGATCAAAGGGAACGTGGGGAAAGCGGTACCGCTGGTCATGCTGGCCTGCAGCGCCTGTGTCAGGGCCGCGGCGGGCAAGATCTGGGCTACATCCGCCAGCGGTCCTGGCAGGTGATCAAGCGGCAGAATGCCACCGCCGATCAGCATGAAGAGCAGGAAGAGCGCGTTCGCCCCGCCCAGCGTCAGTTCGGCTCGCAGTGCGCCCGCCATGGCCAGGCCCAGCGCGGAGAAAGTGACCGTGCCCAGCGCGATGACCAGCAGCGCCAGTCCCGCGGAACCAGCCGGACGCCAGCCATAGAGCGCCACTGCAACTCCTACTAGCAGCAGCACCTGTATGATTTCAAGCAGCAGGATGGAGATCACCTTGGCCATGATCAGCCCACCGCGCGATAGGGGCGAGCTTCCCAGCCGCTTCAGCACGCCATAGTAGCGCTCGTAGGCCGTCGCGATGCCCAGGTTGACCATGCCGGCTGCGATGATTGCCAGCGCCAGGATGCCCGGCAGCAGGAAATTGATGGCGCTGCCGTTGACTGCCGGAGCGATATTGAGCGAGGCAAAGAAAATCAGCAGCGCGACGGGCACGAGCAGCGTCACCAGGATATTCTCGCCGCGCCGCAGGGTGAGCAGCAGCTCGAACAGCGTCTGGCGCAGGATCTGCTGGACCGGTGCCGCGGCTGTGCTGCTGCCGGGCCTGTATTCTATCGATGTTGTGTTGCTTTCCATGAGCTTCTCCAGGCCCGCGAGGCTGGCGCCCGCAGGCCAGCTGTCCTCTGTATTCCGACCACCAACGCTGCTATCGCAGCTAGCGCTCCGCGCTCAGGTGGTCGGCAAGGAATCACCCGCAAGGGGTGGCCTTACATTTCTGTTTATCCACGTTTTTGTGGTTGTTTGTTATTCGCGCATCTCGGAGCCGGTCAGGCGCAGGAACAGATCTTCCAGCGAGCCGTGGCCCACGCGTAGTTCTGATAGGATGACGTTCTGGTCGCGCAGCCAGGCTGTGAGCTCCGCCAGCAGCGCCGGTACATTCTCCGTTTCAAGTACATAGCTGCCGGGCCGTACCTCCTCGGCCTGCCGGGCTGAGGGTAGGGCGGCCAATTGCCGGCAGTCCAGCCCGGCGGGCGCGACGAAGCGCACCACGTTAGCATGCTGGGCGCCCGTCAGATTGGTTGTAGTGTCCAGCGCGATCAGTTGTCCGTGATCGATAATCGCCACGCGGTCGGCCAGCCGTTCGGCCTCGTCCATCAGGTGGGTTGTCAGCAGGACCGTCACGCCGTGGGCCTTCAGGTCGCGTATGATCTCCCACGTCATCAGGCGGGCCTGGGGGTCCATGCCTGCCGTTGGCTCATCCAGAAAGACCAGGCGGGGATTGCCAATCAGCGCTACGGCCAGGGCCAGACGACGCTTCTGCCCGCCCGAAAGGCGGCGGCAGCGTGTCTTTGCTGCCGAGGTGAGCCCCACGCGGTCCAGCAGTGTGTTGATATCCTGGGGATTTTCAAAGTAGCCCGCGAAGAGGCGCAGCACCTCGCGGGCCGTCAGCGCGGGGTAGAGGCCATCCTGCTGCAGCATCACCCCGATCTGTGGTTTGAGTGCCTGGGCCTGTCGCAGTGGATCAAGCCCCAGCACGCGCAGCGTCCCGCCATCGGGTTTGCGGTAGCCCTCCAGTGTTTCGACGGTGGTTGTTTTGCCGGCCCCGTTCGGGCCCAGCAGGGCGAACACCTCGCCGCTGTGTACGGTAAAGTTCAGGTCATCAACGACCCGGTTGGGGCCGTAGTTCTTGCTAAAATGTTCAACGGCGATGGCCGGCTCACCTGGATTAGATATCCCGCTCTCCGTACGCGCCGTTGTCTGCGTGCGTGCAGACATGATGGTAGCTCCTCTGGCATGAAGTAGTGCTGCGCCGCCGCAGGCGGCGCAAGGGGGTGTGGGGTGGGGACCACCCCACACC
>JAFMRP010000863.1 GCA_017354095.1 Ktedonobacteraceae bacterium | reverse complement strand
CAGTAAACGATTGAGATCGGGAAATGTTTTGCAGGATGCCGGCAGGGAGAAGGGGGCCCCTTTGCGATGTCGCTCCACTGCCGCAGTCGTTTGCTGAATAGCAACATTCAGGTGCTGGGCATAGGAATCGGCCTGTTCGAGATGGGCCAGGCGTTCGGCCATCAGGTTCAGGCTGACAGCCAGTGGTAAAAGCTCACCACCGGCCAGGCGAGCGCGCGCACGCAGGTTGCCATTGGCCAGGCGAGCCTGAACATCTTTCAGGTGCAGGATGCCCCGCTCCAGTTCGGCGTTGCGTTCGGCGATCATACGCGCCTGATCCTCGATGCGTCGATTGGCAGCCTCCAGCCGTTCGAGCGCATTTTTCTGTCGCTGCGTTAGTTGAATGTTCTCATAAACGGTCAGGAGGTGGCGCAGCACCACCAGACCGACCACAGCGACCGTAGCGAGAGCGAGCACCGGGCGAATGGCCAGTTGCATAGCGTCAGAGGAATAGACATTCAGGATCAGGACCACCAGCAGGATCGCCAGGATGCTATAGGTCAGGATCTGCGCCATGCCAAAGGTGGCCTGAGCCTCCCGGCGTCGCAAGCGTCGCTCGACCATATCGACCGGAGTCAGCGGGAGATAGCGGCGCAGATGGGCAGCGATACCGATGACCAGCATGCCGATAGGCCAGCCGATATCGACCCAAGTGCCATCGACGTAAGTGCCTATACCCTGCTGCAGATTGAAGACAAAATCCGAGCTGGCGAAGAAGGCCAGGCCGATGCCAACGAAGATCAGGCTAACGCGACGCGCAGTGGCCTGATAGAGTGATCCCTGGCCACGAAAGAGCAGCAGGATAACGCAGCTTAACATCCCGATATCGGCGGAAGGATAGTAGAGGCCCAGGAATTTTGCCAGTACATCCTGGTTCGATGAGAGGGCGAGAGAGCCCAGCAAGAGATACCAGCCAATCGAGAGCATGGCGCACATGGTAATTAAGCTATCGATGAGCGTTAGAATGCGCCGGGAGCCAATGCCCGTAGAGGGCTGTACCAGCAGCCCCATAAACACCAGAGGTGGTAAGCTCGCATAACCGATATCGGCCAGTGAAGGAAATGGACTCTGGCTCACAGAAGTGTAGTAGCGCCAGATACTCTCTCCACATCCCCAGACGATCAGACCGCAGCCGATCAGTATCCAGGCCAGGCGCTCGCGGCCAAGCCAGGGTTCAACCTTCTCATCACTTCTGGGCAATGTGATGGCGGAGAAAAGCGTTAGTGCCCCTCCGGTCATGGCGCTGATCAGCGTCGAAAATTGCCATAGTGTTCCACCAAGGTGAAACAATACACTACAGGTAATGAGTATTCCCACACCTACAACAGAGGCAAGAACCGCTCGTGCTAAGGTACCCATAGATATCCCCTTCCACATCTACATCTACGAAAAGAGCTTGATGCCAATGTAGAAATGCGCCTAAGATTCTTAAACCGCACTTCAACACAACTCAAGATACCATTAGCTGCTGCTATCGCCAAATCAATAGCCAAACAGGGATTGCTATATATGGCTATTAATTCAGCAATAAAATACTCATTTGTGATGATTTTATTGATGGAGAGCACTGCCGCCTGCGGCGGCAAGAGGGGAGAAGACATGCGGGGACACCCCCTCAAATGAAAAATGATGGCTGCCGGTGTGTCTCTGATGAGCCAAAGATGGTGTCGAGCAGTTCGGGGGCATAGCGCTCAACGGTGCTCTCGGTGAGGGCGTTGGCGCGGCAGATCTCGCCGAACATGCTGGCGCTGGGTCGTGGTACGCGCCGCTGTGTCAGGGGATCGATCTCGACCAGGCCGAAGCGTACATACCAGCCATGGTTCCATTCAAAGTTGTCCACCAGTGACCAGTAGAAGTAACCGCGCACAGGGATTCCCTCACGAATGGCGCGGTGAAGCATAGCCAGGTGCGCCAGAATGGCGGCCGGGCGCCGGCTATCGGCGGCGTCACAGAAGCCATTTTCGGTAATGTACAAGGGCTTATTGCCGTGCGTGCGTCGATAGACTGTTTGTAAGACGCGATAGAGGCCTTCGGGATAGATCTCGCCGAAGCTGCCATCCAGGCCTGCATCGTTGCATATGGCTCCAGGGCGTATAAAGCGGCGGCCGAACAGTTCATGGGGCAGGGTTGGATCGAAGCGCACTGTTTCACGTGTGTAGTAGTTGATGCCGTGGTAGTCGCGCGCGCCAGCTGCGCCAGAAATGGGGGGCAGGAACATATTGGTGGGGAAAGGGAAGCGACCAGTCTCGGCGGCCTGGAGCAGCGCCCAGTTGAAAAGTCCTTCCTGCGTGCGAGCGATTCCCTGGTCCAGTGGCGAGAGCGGATTGGAGGGTTCAAACAGGCGATAGTGCAGGCAGTAGCCAATCCGGGATTCAGGCTGAATGCTGCGGATGGCATAGAACGCAGCGACATGGCCCTGAATCAAGTTGCGCAGGACCTGAAATGTGAGTTGAAGATTCTTTTCGCCGGGAGGAAAAACACCGCGCAGATAGCCCTCAGTGGCATAGACGTTCGGCTCGTTGATGGTGATCCAAAAATCGCACAGGTCGCGCAGGTGTTGCGTTACATAGGTAACGTAGCGAACGAAGTATTGCACATTCTGCTCGTGGGCGAAGCCACCCCGATCGACGAACCAGAGTGGCTCGGTAAAATGATGGAGGGTCACAACAGGTGTGATGTGGCGCTGGTGTAAATCAGCCAGGAGGACGCGGTAGCGCTCCAGGGCATCCTTATCCCAGCGGCCCTCATCTGGCTCTACGCGGCTCCACTCGATGCTGAGGCGGAGCGCGCCGTTCTCCATCTGTTCCGCGAACGTAAAGTCCTTTTCGGCCTCGCGCCACCAGTCGCAGGCATCGCCACACTGCTCGCCGCTGAGAATGCGTCCCTGCTGCTCCCAGCGATACCATTGATTATTGGTGTTGCCACCTTCGCACTGGTGGGCAGCCGAGGCGGTGCCCCATAGGAAGCTTTTTGGGAAGTGGAGAGCGCGCTGTTGTGTCATAGATATGCCTCGCAATCAGACCTATGCTTTTTATACAGGATTTCTAAACGAACATATTTGTGTGTATAGCAGGCATACAAATGCCGAGATTATTGTATCACGCCCAACGGCTCATCAAAAGGATGTCGGCCCTCGGAAGGAAAGGCCCATACGCGTTAACGCGAGCGAGCCGTCGAGCCGCGAGCCGGCTGCCCTCTGTATTCCGAGCACCAACGATGCTGCGCATCTCCCTGCGGTCAGGTGCTCGGAAA
>JAFMRP010000862.1 GCA_017354095.1 Ktedonobacteraceae bacterium | reverse complement strand
AAGACGCCGTCGAGGGCGGCTTCCTCAGGAACTGGCCAGCAACGTGCGCGTGTTCCTGTAGCAATGAGCAAGTAATCAAAAACGACGGATCTCCCGTCAGCGAGAATTACCTGGCGCTTTGTGACATCGAGACGGCGCGCGGGAACCCCCAGGAGCCATTGCGCATCGAGCTGCTGGAGTGGAGCGAGTGTTGTATGTTCGACGGCAAGCCGTCCAGCCAGTACTTGTTTAGAAAGGGGAGGCCGATCATAAGGAAGATATGGTTCGTCCCCGATAATGGTCAATTGTCCGGTGAAGCCCGCTTTGCGCAGGGCTTCACCGCCGCGTAGGCCGGCAAGGGATGCTCCAACAATAACAACATGCTCAGGAGCGATGATCTCACTGATGTTGCTGGTCATGGTGTTCTCCCTCTGGTAAGGCTTCATAGGCATCGTCCAGGCCAATATATATCGCCTGAACCGGGCAAGCCCGGGCAGCACGCACAACCTGTTCCCGTAGTGCATCATCGGGCGCGGGATCGTACTCCAGGGCTTCTCCGTTATGAAATCGAAAGACATGAGGAGAAGCGAAGCAGCATTGACCGTAACTCTGGCAACGATTGAGATCGACAAGAATTCTCATGTGAATGTACCTCCTACATTGGGTTTGCGTCTACCCTGATTTTCTACCAGGCGCTTCATTGCTTGCTACTTCCTGCACAATAGCACGTTTTTACCGCTATCAATGTGACGACCTTGGGATAGTTGCCACACGATGGTGGATGTTAGCCGGAAAAATACAAGGAAGAAACAAAAAGCTCTTTTCCCGCGTGTAATTAAGTGAGGGGTTGATAATCGAGGCAGGGTGCTGCAGGAGGAAAGAGATGACGCAAGAACAGGAATCGCTGATTTCGCGGATGCGGGCCGTGACGATCTCGCGCGAGTATGGCAGTGGGGGTGGTGAGATTGCCAGCCGGCTGGCGGCGCGGCTGGGTTGGTACTTGATTGATCATGAGATTGTTGTGCGTGTAGCGCAGGAGTTGCATATCAGTGTAGAGGAAGCTGAAGAGTATGATGAGCGCGGCGAGAGTACAGTATCGCAGATTTTGAACAGTATGGGAACTATTTACCCCACAATGTTCACGTTTGTGAACGAGCCAGTCGTACCAGATAGCAAGATGTATCGTGAGGCGCTGAGCCGTGTGGTGAATGCTGCCGTAGCGACGCGGCATGCGGTGATCGTCGGGCGAGGAGCACAGGTGCTTCTGAAGGATTGGCGTGATGTGCTGCATGTGCGTATTATCGCGCCGCTTGAGAAGCGCATTGTCTATGTGATGCAGCGTGAGAAGCTGGATAGAGAGCAGGCACGCTCACGTATTAGTCTGAAGGACCATGATCGTATGCGCTATCTACAGACGGAATATAATCAGCGGCCTGATAACGCGCTGCTGTATGACCTGGTCGTCAACACCAGCATTCTGGAACTGGATAGCGCCGTTGACCTGATCGTTCTGGCGCTCGCACGTAAGGCTGGAAGGATCGCCGCGTCGACGGGCGAGCTGGGGCCGGCGGCTGGCGTGCCGCCTTATCCTGGCCATCCGGGAGATTTTCGTCCGCCGGAGCAGTGAGAGCCTTTGCAGACTTATGCTGTGGCATTGATTGACGAAGTGAAAAAACCGCGTTTTGTGCGTCAACGCTTTACGGCGGGCTACTAATCGAATACGTTTCCCACAGGGGTGAGAGACCATCCAGGCCGAGTTTGCGCCAGCGCTCATTCCAGTCTTTGCCCTGGCCGTCCTGTGGAGGTGGGCATGGGAGGACGGTAAGACCTTCTAGAGCCAGTTGTTCTGCCATTCTACTGCTGGCTTCTTGTCCGCCTTCATCGCCGTCCAGCGCCAGCACGATGGTTTTTACCTGGGGAGGGAACCAGTCGGCCTGGACGCTGGTGCCGGCCAGGGCGACGACTTCGTATGGCTCAAAACCAGCTGTGAGCAGAGCCAGGCGATCAAACGTGCCCTCAACCAGGATGATGGAGCTGCCGAACTGCTCAAATGTGCAGCAGAACCAGCCTGCTGGATTGGTTTTGGTCCAGCGCCGGGGACGACCCGGCCGATCGAGTAGTTTTTTGTGTGCATTCTCGTCCATGCCGGGTCGCCAGTGCCGCAGCGTGCGCCCGATAAAGCCCTGCTCTCCCGGTGTGATCAGTGGAAAACTGATGCGTCCTGCCCAGCGGCGCAGTGTCCAGTGGCGTTTATTTTCTTCAAGCGTTGCTGGTAGCTCTGGCGGTAGATAGCCGACACCCGTGAGTTGCGCGATTTCGAGCGGAATGCCGCGCCCTCGCAGATATGAGTGGACCAACGGAGTTCGCTCCAGTGAATTTTGTAAGCGCTTCTCAAGATGTATAAGCGTTCGCAGTTCTTCCTGCTGCCATTTCGGGGTTTTTTTGGGCTCATGGAGTAGTACTGGTTGTTGAGCGAGCGGAGAAGGTGGGGGCGTTGAGCGTACTTTGGGTCTGTCCGGGCGTAGGGAAGTTGTCTGGTTGGATAGTGGCTCGGGCCGGTGGAGCAGGTGAGCCGCGACGGTAGGATTCCACTCGGAGACGAGCACCAGTCGTTGGCAGGCGGCGTTAAAGCAGTGTCCCCAGCCGCTGGCTTTATTGATAGAGAGTGAGCGCTGGTGGTCGCTGCCATGAAAATGGCAGTAGGCACGCACGTATATGCCTGTATCAAGCGGGTCACGCAGATCAGCCTGAGAGATAATATCCACTGTTTTGCCGCTTCTGGTTGTAACGGTCGTCACTGGTATCATTCCTGCTCTCTTCCTGTTCCAGGCTCTTTTTCATTTCTCTTTTAGAATTATTCTTTCTGGCTGCTCAAAAAAGAGTACTGGCAGGTTGTCTGTGCAGCGTATCAGGTTCCCGTCATGATCAAGGGCTTAGCCATATTGTCAAACACGCGTTCTATGTATATACTACTGTATGGGTGTCTGAGTTGCAATGTGTTAGGAGCTAATTTCAGCAGATATTGCCACATTTTGTCATGGGCTGGCAAATGGTAGCTATCCAGAGTGCCTGCTGAGAAGAGATGCTGGCCAGGAGCGAGCATCTTATAGCGGTTGGATGCTCGGTGCGCTGAGCCTGACGAGGGAAGTCAGGCATCCTGGCCAGCAGGATTTGTTGATCTATACCAGTCGAGCGCTTCATGTAGATCGACGACAGAGCCAATGATCGTGATGGCTGGAGAGCTCAGGCCAGCTTCCAGGGCTCGTTCGGCGATATTTTCCAGCGTACCGCTGATCGTGCGCTGGCGAGCGATT
>JAFMRP010000861.1 GCA_017354095.1 Ktedonobacteraceae bacterium | reverse complement strand
GCTCTAAACCTGCCGGGCCTGAATGGATTTCTGAATATGATGGGCTATAACCTCAAGCCTTTTCAGGAGCAGGATGTGCGTTACGTGGCGGCGCAAAATGCCTCTCAGAGCACAGATAGCGAAGCGGATCTGAAGAGCCTCACCGGCAAATATGTTTTTCAGCATCCCTCGGGCCAGGGTTCGCTGGTGAAATGTTTCTTTCACGTTGAGAAACAGGCCGCTTACTCCATGATGGGAGCGCCGGTAGTGCAGGGGATGGGGATGATGGGTTCGATGTATGACAGCGGCATGAGCGGTTTTAATAATGCTACTGTAGGCATTGTGAATATGCTCAACAGTAACCGCGAGGTGCTGCGCCGCGAGACGGGTATATCGATGCTGGCGGCTTCGCCCAACTGGCTGAGCGGGGGGACACCTGTTAATGGTGGATGTGAGACTCATGGCTGTCCGCAAAGCCCGCCGATCCCAGTGCGTGAACCGTATTCCTCGTGGCATATCAACCTGCCGAATCTCTCGCCGGCTCTGCAAGAGCGCACAGGTGAGGGTGTGACGGTATTTGTGCTGGACACACGGCCAGAGCCGCAGCGGATTGCCGAGGCAGCGCAGCGAGCTGGCACGAACAATACGTTGCTGCAGACGATAGCCGAGCAGATAAGTAGTGAGGAGCCATCGATTGTGCTGCGCGATCCCGAACTGGCGCTACCCTGGATTATTGAAGAGAGTAACGCACAGCAGCCGGCAACGGGACGCGATATCTGCGGGCGGCTGGTCGGATTTGATGTGACTGATCATGGCACGTTTGTGATGGGGATTGTGCGCGACGTGGCGCCGGGGGCGAAGATCGAGTGTGTGCGCGTGCTGAACAATTATGGAGTGGGCACGGTGGGGGTGCTGGTGGAGGCGCTGGAGGAGATTCACCATCGCATGAGCGAGATTAATCCTGAGACGGGAGAGGCGGGGGATCTGTATGGTAAGCCGGTGGTGATTAATCTGAGCCTGGTGACGATCCCGCATCAGGAGGAGGTAGTGCAGTGGTGGTCGATGGGGGCCTATGCTAACCAGGTGCGGATGACGGAGGAGACGGAGCCACTGCCGCACAGCCTGCATGGGATTATTCAGAGCCTGGCCGCGCTGGGGGCAGTGATTGTAGGGGCGGCGGGCAACGATTCGGATGTGCGGCAGTGCTTCCCAATGAGTAAGCCCAAAACGCTGGTGGTGAGTACGGAGCGGATGAAGCCGCGCTTTCCAGCGGCTTTTCCCGAAGTGATCTCGGTGGGGGCGGTGGATAAGGATGGGCATGCGACGGCTTATAGTAATGATCCGGTGGGGGTTGGTTCGACGCATCATAATGGGGTGGCGACATATGGCGGGGGTATACCTGTGCCGATTTTTCCTGAGGGTGGAGAGTGTGAGCATACGCATGCTGACTGCGATCCTTTTGATGAGCAGTGCATGACGGGAGTGGATCTTTCGCGGATGGATGCGTTGGTGGGAGTGTATACGGCGCGCTGCTATCCGGCGCTTTCGGTGGAGGATGAGCAGCAGTCATATAGCGCGCCGAACGATAACGGCTGGGCCTACTGGTCGGGGACATCGTTCGCCGCGCCGATTATCAGTGGAGTGGCGGCGCGTTTGCTGGATGAGCTGACGCATAATCCGCAGACGAGCAGCTGGGAGCCGCATCACTGGCACGACGAGGTGATGCGCGCGTTCACGCGGGCGCAGGGCCAGAGACGATGGCTGACGGGGGGAGAGCCGCTGCCTTTGCAGCCGGAGTTTAGCCGTGACGCGGGGGTGAATATTGGGATGATGCGGGCTGAGCAGGTGCCTTCGAATGAGGGCAGTGCTGCGGCACAGCAGGCGGAAGAGGTCGTGGTGTAAGGGGGGAGGCGGTTGGCCAGACCCTCGCGTGATTTGTTTTGATATGATGGTGAGCAAGCTGTTCCTCAGTGAGGGGAGCTTGCTCATTTTGGTTGGGTCAGCCGTTGCCTCCGGTGAAGAGGCGCAGGATGGCAACGAAGATGGCAGCGCCGATGGCCGAGATGAAGATGCTGCCGCAGAAGCCGAAACCGCCTCCCCATTGGAGGGCGCTGGCCAGGATGGCGCCGATGAAGGAGCCAACGAGCCCCACGATGATGTTGCCCAGGCAGCCGTAGCCGCGCCCGCGCACGAGGACGCTGCCGATGAAGCCGGCAATCAGGCCGACCAGTAGCCAGGCTACGATGTTGCCCGGCTGAAGCACAGAGCCGATATCTATGGTTCTGATGGTAATATCCACTATATCCTCCATCTATTTTGCAAATGATCGAGGCGATAAGGGTTTTTCGTAGAAGTTTGCTATATTATTGGCAAGCTACGCCCCCTCTCCTGCTATAAATACGCAATTTACAGGCGAAAGTTGTAGCCTGTACTTTTGTTCATTGCTCTTTGCGCGAGGAATATGGTAACCTTGATCTGATTATTAATGAGTTTCTATTTTTGAAAGGCATTTTTCGTCTATGTCCCTGGTTTCCGATTCCTCGTCAGCCGAGTCAGCCAAAAAGACAGCAGAGAACATATCTGGCGTTGATCAGAAGCGGTCAACGCTATTCAATTTGCCGCGAAACGTGTATGTGTTGCTTTTTTTCACCATGGGCAAAGGTTTTCAACTCAGTATCGCGGCTTTGAATCTTAATTTGTATGTGCATAGTCTGGGGTATCATCCTGATTTTGTAGGGATTTTTAGCGCCATGCCTGCCCTGGGAGCGATGGTAGGGGCTGTGCCGATAGGCTTGCTGTCCGATCGCATAGGGCGCAAGCCAGTACTAGTGATGACGGCCCTGCTCACGCCGATTGTGCTGGCGCTGGTGGGCCTGGCGACGGCGGCGCCGATGCTGCTGGCATTGAATTTTGTTCAGGGGCTGGTTTCGACGGCATACTGGGTGACCAATCTGCCATTGTTGACGGAGAACACGACGCAGCGGCAGCGAGTTGGTGTGCTGGCGCTGAATAGTTTCTTGTTGCTGGGTATTGGCGCGCTGGGGAATCTGCTGGGGGGAGCAGTCCCGGAACTGGTGGCTGGTATGATGCATGTGCCGGCGAATAGTGCCGAACCGCTGCGCTGGGGAGTGTTTCTGGCGGCGAGCTTTACGCTGATCTTCGGTCTGCCGCTCTGGTTTTTGCGGGAAAAGAAGCGGGGGAGCGCAGTGCGTGGGGAGCGCCTGCAAGGGAGTGAACCCGTCGTGGCGAAAACGGGTGAGATGCCTGTAGTGCGGGCTCGTTCTCAGGTGAAGCCGCAAGCGCCAGTACTGTTATT
>JAFMRP010000860.1 GCA_017354095.1 Ktedonobacteraceae bacterium | reverse complement strand
TTTATTACAGGAACAATATAAAAACGCATCTAATCTGAATGCACGCGTGGAGCTGCACAGGCGCTTCAGCACCAGCAAAGCTCACTGGCAGCACTGGGTTTTTGAGCAGTTCGCTACGGCAGCTAATAGCCGTATACTGGAGCTGGGCTGTGGTCCCGCGCATCTATGGCGCGATAATATCGAGCGCATTCCTGCCGGGTGGGATATTACGCTTTCCGATTTTTCAGCGGGGATGCTGGCGGAGGCGCAGAGGAACCTGGAGGGGAGCGCACATACTTTTCGCTTCAGGGTTATCGACGCCCAGACAATACCGTTTGAGAGCGAGAGCCTTGACGTCGTGATTGCCAATCATATGCTCTACCATGTTCCTGATCGTGCCAGGGCGCTGGGAGAAATTCAGCGTGTGCTGAAAAAGGGAGGGCGTCTTTATGCGGCAACGAACGGTCAGAACCATTTGTGGGAGATCTCCGACCTGATACGGCGCGTCAGCCCTGAATATGATTATGACCTGGAGGTGCGCGGCTCGTTTACGCTGGGCAGCGGCCAGCGCGAGCTGGCACAATTTTTTGAGCCGGTAACAGTCCATCTCTATGAAGGCGATCTCGAAGTGACGGAGAGCGAGCCACTGATTGAATATATGCTTTCCAGCTTCGCGAAAGCGGCACTCACGGAAGAGAAGGTGCAGACGATCAGGGAGATTGTCGAGCAGGAGATCGCGGAGCGCGGAGCGTTCCATATTACCCGCTCGACGGGTCTTTTTGAGGCGGTGTGCTAGCGCGATCTTAGGGACATATGAGGGGAGAGAGACGGAGGGGATACCACCGTCTCTCTCTCGTCAGCTTAGCGCGTAGACATTCAGATTGCTATAGGTCACATCTGCTCCGTCCCCATTGGAGGTAGCCAGAAAGGCAATATAGCCAGAGGAAAAGGTGCCATCCTGCAGCGAAGTCAGGTAGGTGCTATTGACGTAGAAGAGGAGCGTGCTCCCTTTCGCGATCACCTGCAGATGGTTCTGCGCGCCGGAGCCGGATTTGATGGCGGAGCTAGCGGTCCAGTCCTGCAACACCTGATAGCCACTACGTGTGCTGAAGTTAGAAGCTTTGGAGATCCGATAGCGGCCATCTGTGCCCACCTCGAACAGATAGCCAGAGTAGGCATTGAGCAGATTGGCATTCTGACGGAAGAACAGGCCGCCAGAATTGCCGCTATTCACCACCATATCCACGGTAATTGACACATTGTCGAACTGTTTTCCCGCTTCGCTGCAGCCCACGAAGGTGCCACCAAGAACATGATAGCCATCCTGCTCGAAGGTACACTTTGTATCATCCTGGTCCCACTGAGCATCGGTTGTAGTTTGAGAATCTGGATTATTGAGGGGGTCCTGGTAGATGGGTGTAGTAGCAGTGGCGGTTTGAGCGACGCCAGCAGTGGCGCTGGCCTGGGCCTGAGCGGTGGTTGTTGCTTTGACGACGGCAGTGGCGGTAGCCTGTTTTGCCTGCTGAGTTGCGGTAGCTGCCGCGACCTGCGCGGTGGCGGTGGCATTGGGTGTTGCGGTAGCGGTCGGACTGGGTGCAGTCGTCGCGGTGGGAGAAGGTGTAGCGCCAGATCCGTGGGGCATCTGCCACACGACGTAGGCGACAGGAACGAACACTGCCAGCAGGGTTATTAGAGCGATAATAGCGACGATATGGCCGCGTGTGCGGTCGGGTGGAGGAGGTTTTTGTGCTGGTGGTCTATACTCCGGGTAAACGGCGGATGGATGGGCAGTGTGCAATGAAGACCTGGTGACGGGATAGGCTCCACTGGTCGCGAGAGGTGGTGGAGAGGGAGGCAAGACCAGAGGAGTCTGACGAACGCCGCTTTGAGCCTGAGTAGCGGCCTGTCCCCACATGGCGCCGGAGACCTGACCTCCAGCCGCCGGTCGGCCAGCAACGGCGTTACAGAAGGCCGTTGCCAGAGCATCGGCGCTTTCATAGCGCCGTTCGGGGCGTTTTTCCAGCGCACGCAGCACCACCCGTTCCACCAGAGGTGAGAGGCCTGGAACAAAGCTGCTCGGCGGAGGTGGTGGCTGATTCACGTGCATCGTCACAACGGCAATCTGATTCTCGGCAATGAAGGGCAGGCGACCGGTCACCATTTCATAGAGCAGCACGCCCAGAGAATAAAAATCGCTGCGCCGATCCGCTTTATAGTCGGTCTCAAACAGTTCCGGAGCGATGTAATCAACGGTGCCAAGCACATTGCCGGTACTGGTCAGTTGGGTATTCTCGTTAGAACTGCGCGCGATGCCGAAATCGGCCAGGTAGCAATGGCCATTATCGTCGAGCAGAACATTCGATGATTTAATATCACGGTGGATAATGCCTTCTTTGTGAATATAGTCGAGCGCGCCCGCGATTTCGCGCAGGTAGCGGCATGCTTCGCGCAGGGGCAGAGGCCCCTTGCGAACACGCGAGCGCAGGTTACCGCCAGCGAGGAAAGGCATCACGATATAGTAGCGTGGGCTACCATCGATTCTGGCCTCGCCTGTATCATAGACGGGCATAAGATGTTCATAGTGCAGCGATGCCATGAGTCGCGCTTCGCGTACGAAACGTAATAGCAGGTCGTCGTCCTCGCGCTTGAAAACTTTTACGGCAACGTCACGCTCAAAGTATGGATCATATGCCAGGTACACATCCGCCATGCCACCTCTGCCGGTAAGTTCTCGCAGTTCATAGCGGTCGAGAGTTCGTCCCTCCAGGCCAGCCATATATTTCTCCCTGAAAATGTAAAGATGATTCAGTTAGTTGGAGCATAGTCAATTTCTATTATACTACGTATTTCGCGGTTAGATTGGAGAAATAGCATTACTCCATATTTTATTGAACGTCCTGTCTGACGATGTTTCAAAATTTCGGGAGGGGAAAAAGGAGGACATGGTGCAGTATATGGAGGTTCGCAAAAAGGAAAAGAGATTTTCCGCGGGCTCGCGGAAAATCTCTTTTGAGACAACGGGCCAAGAGGAGTACTTATTTCGAGATCTTCACATAGATGTGGCTTGCATCGTCGTAGCGATAGACGGGATTGCCGGGCTGATATTTGAGATTGCCGGTACGTGGATCGACGGTGAGCCAGAGCATAATGCGCGTTCCTGGAGGTTGATGGACGGGGTAGCGCCAGTGATCGAGCCCGCCCGGTCCTACGACGCCAACCAGCCAGGAGCCGCCATCGTCATCAATCGTATTCGGATTGAGCTCATCACAGGTGGTGCCATTATCGTCATGAGTATTATCGACCTGCAAGTCGCAGGCA
>JAFMRP010000153.1 GCA_017354095.1 Ktedonobacteraceae bacterium | reverse complement strand
TGATGGTATTTCTTCTACCTATCTTCCTTTATCAGGTCAATATACCAGAACGGCTGGCGCTTGCGCAGGTACGGCTTACCTCGCACCGCATTGCCCGGAAAGGTCTCGTGAACATCATACGCCAGCTCGCCCGTTAACGAGCCCGATATCTCCCCCAGGCTGTAAGACAGACGATGCGAGGTGCGCTGGCCCGTCCGCTGCTCACGCGTGTCAATAGTCATCATCATCAGACCCGTCTCCCCCTCATCAGCCACTACCTCAGGCCAGGGATAACGATTATAGCTGGGAGAGAAGATGCCGCTCAAACCATTGGCACACACCTCACCCTGCTGCCCACACCAGTTCGCCAGCACCAGGTAAACATTGTGCTCAGCAGCCCTCACACGCCAGATCAGGAAATGCAGCGGATCATACTCATCAGGCCCCACAGGATTAAGATGCGGCACCTTGCTGGGCGCGAGCCCCATCGCATTCGGAAAGTCCAGCAGCGTGGGCGCACACACCAGGTCAACCCCCTTACCCGCCAGCACACGCAGCGTCTCAGGGAACAGCGCGTCATAGCCCGTCACCAGCCCGATCCGTCCCGCTGGCGTGTCAAACGTGGGAAAGCCCAGATCACCAGGACTGGCCCACAGCCGGTCAGACGGCGAGAGATGCACCTTGCGGTAAACACCATACACCCCCTCAGGATCAATCAACAGCACCGAGTTATAATAGTGGCCATTCGCCTGCTCAGCCACACCCACCACCATGCTCAATTGCAACTCATCAGCCAGCGCGACCAGCGTCTCCGTCTCAGGACCCGGTACCTGAATCGCCCCGCGCCAGAAGTGCGCCCGTACGACATCCTGATCATGCATCGATCCTTGCGGTACCGGGCCCGGCAGCAGCAGTTCCGGCAACACCAGCACATCCGGGCGCGCGGGCGCATTATCACTCACCAGGCTCCAGATAAGCTGGCGCAGATTCTGTACCGCTTCCTGGTGCGATCGCTCTCCCCCCGGCAACTGGTTCATATCCAGCTGGATAACACCAGCACAAGAAAGCTGACCCGCCGGCAGTTCCCCCAACGAGTACAGGCTGTGAAAGCGCAGCGGCTCCCACAGATACGTATTATTCACCAGCTCTACATATTCAGTCGGCCTCCGCTCCGCGAAACGATCGCCCCCCGGCGCACTGCCACCACCCCAGCGCTTGTCACGACAACGCAGCAAATCCACCTCGCCATACACAATACCCTCACCATCATCAAGGTAGGTCTGAATAGAACCATCGGGATTAAGCACACAACTACCACCGCTAAACTGCACCTCCCGCTCCCTGTCCACACGATTCGCGGCGATAACATACACACCATTCTCAAAAGCACGCGCCATCCACTTACCACTGGGACTCCGCTCATCATCCCAATTGGTCGACAGAATCAACACGTCAGCCCCATGCAGCGCCGGAATGCGCGCCGCTTCAAAGTAGGCCGCATCCATACAGATCAATGCACTCAAACGGCCCAGTTCGGTCTCCCAAACAGGCATTCCTAGATCACCATCCCGCGCCCAGCGCGGCTCGGCTATGTAGGAATGCACCTTGCGATAAGTCCCCACCAGACCCTCCGGCCCTAACAAAACGACACTGTTGTAATAGGCCCGCGTCTGCGGATCTACTTCGGGCATACCCACCGCGATATAACAACGATGCTCCTCCGCCAATGCCTGAAAACGTCGCGTGGTCGGCCCGGGAACAGGCTCAACATACGGCGTGATCTCCTCACGCGAAGTCCAGCAATAACCTGTCGTCGCCATCTCGGGCAAAACAATAAGACGCGCCCCGTGCTCAATCGCCTCTTCAACCAGGGCTAGCAATTTACTGATGTTCTTCTCTTTTTCACCCAACGCAGAGCTACATTGAATAGTAGCCACTCGATAATTAGTTGGGGCGTTGGCAGCGCTCATAGGACGCTCTCCTGATAACTAACAGTTTACTATGATTGGAAATGAGGATGAGTTCTCCGCGTAAAACGCATCCATATTATAACATAAATCGATATCCTGGCTGCCAGGCAAGCCAGAACACGGCACCTCTATGCCCTCCATCATACCCAACTTTTCGTATATATGCAAAATTACACAATTTACACTATGCTCGTCATTCTACATTCGCTCTTGTTCTACCTGGCATTCCAACGTAGCATGTGTATATCATAATAACATGGCTAAGAAACCTGGGCCTGGCAGACAGGCACCAGGAGCTTCTCAATTGTTCCACAATACAGGAATGCAAACAGGAGTTCACAATGGCCGATAAAAACAAAGTTCGTGTCGCGATTATCGGAGTCGGCAACTGCGCCAGTTCGCTTGTGCAGGGAGTACATTATTATAAAGACGCCACACCAGGCGATTTTGTGCCGGGTTTGATGCACGTAAACCTGGGCGGCTACCACATACACGATATCGAGTTCTCAGCAGCCTTCGATATCGATGCCAATAAGGTCGGCAAAGACCTGAGCGAAGCCATCTATAGCTCCCCCAACAATACCTACAAATTCGCAACCGTACCCAATCTGGGCGTCAAGGTCCATCGCGGCATGACCCACGACGGGCTGGGCAAATATCTCTCACAGGTCATCACCAAAGCACCCGGTCAGACCGACGATATCGCCCACATCCTGAAAGATACCGGTACAGACGTGGTGGTCAACTATCTGCCTGTTGGCTCCGAGACAGCAACCAAATGGTACGTAGAACAGATCCTCAGAGCCGGCGTTGGCTTTGTCAATTGCGTACCCGTCTTTATCGCGCGCGAACAATACTGGCAGGAACGCTTCAAAGAGGTCGGCTTACCTATCATCGGCGACGATATCAAAAGCCAGGTGGGCGCTACTATCGTACATCGCACCCTGGCACGCCTCTTCCGTGAGCGCGGCGTGAAACTGGAGCGCACAATGCAGCTCAACGTCGGCGGCAATACCGACTTCTATAATATGCTCGAACGGGATCGCCTGGAATCAAAAAAGATCAGCAAAACAAATGCGGTTACCAGCCAGCTCGACTACGATATGGGCGAAGATAACGTCCATATCGGCCCCTCCGACTATGTCCCCTGGCTGCACGATCGCAAATGGGCCTATATCCGCCTGGAAGGCCGCACCTTCGGAGATGTACCACTCAATGCCGAACTAAAACTTGAGGTCTGGGACTCCCCCAATTCGGCTGGCGTGGTCATCGATGCCGTGCGCATGATCAAACTGGCGCTCAATCAGGGAATCAGCGGCACCCTGACCGGCCCCAGTTCCTACCTCATGAAGTCTCCTCCAGTCCAGTATCCCGACGACATCGCCCACGATATGACCGAGGAATTTATCCAATCCACCACAGAAAAACCAACCGGGTAAAAACCCGCAAACCGCCAGGAAGCACCCAACGGGCAGAAAATGTAGGGCCCTCCCTTGTGGGGGGCCGGCTCACGCCCTGCCAGCACTGGCGGCTCACAATAAAAATGTACCTGCTGGGAAACTCTCCCCCAACAGGTACATCCTTATTGACGCGGTTGAACCGGAGTGTTTTGATCGGCCTGCTTCGTCTCAGCCACACGCAACAATTCCTCACGCACAATTGTTACATCAGGAGGAGCACTGATGCCAATCTTGACGCGCTCCCCCTCTACTGCCAGCACCGATATGTTAATCACCCCGGCAAGCACTATACTCTCTCCAACTTTTCGTCGCAAAACAAGCATACAAGGCTCCCTTCGTTAGAAGCTTGTCCTAAGCGTCCCTGCGCTGCGACGGACGCCCCGGGCAAGGCGCATCCCCCAGCGTGTCCGCATGAGAAGATGAGTAGCACACGGTAAACAATCTTACTTACCTTCTCTAGACGCAAAGATCATACGGCGTGGGTACATATTCCTTAATTTATAGAGCTACTTTAAATGGAACTCTATAAAACACGTTTCATTTACTAGTATACAACGTGCAAGATCTATAGTGTTAACTTCATAATTATTCGACAAAATCCGCCTTCCCTTCACTACTGCTGAGCTGGCTTCTCACTACCGTTCAGCTACTCTTGGTGGCCGGCGCACTACGTCGACCCCTCGTTACCCCGGCCACACGAATGACTCCCGCCTGTCCATAAAGATACGTTCCTAGCGTACCTCTCAGACGCATAATCGCTTGCATATGTAACTGACATACCCGCGACTCCGATACACACATGACTTTGCTGATCTCTTTCATCGTCAATTCTTCCTGATAGTATAGCGCGAGTAACAGGCGCTCGCGAGACGGCAAACGCTCGATCGCCGTTGACAACGCCGTAACAAGCTCACTCTGCTCGGCCAGTTCAACCGGGCTCACCGCTCTATGATCCTCCAATAAATCGGCCAGCACCGCCCCCTCGTCATCCTGCGCCGCCACACCCAGCGGCGCATCCAATGAGAGCACCGTCGTACCAACCTCCATCAACATCTGCCGATAACGTTCCGTACTCACTCCAATCTCTAACGCAGCCTCATCCTCACTGGCCGGACGCCCCAGGCGCTGCTCCAATGACGCCAGCGCACTCTCGATCTGCCGCGTTCGCGAGGCCGCCGAACGCGGCAGCCAGTTGAGCGCACGCAACTGGTCAATCACCGCCCCCCGGATACGCGCCGTGGCAAATGCCTCAAACCGTACACCCCGCGAAGGATCATAACGATCAATCGCATTGATCAGCCCGATCATCCCATAACCCACCAGATCCTCGGCGTCCAGCAGAGTGGTTGAGGGGATGCCTAGACGACCAACCACGAAACGCACAAAAGGAGCATACTCCATGATCAGATGATCACGCAACTTCGACCGCCTGGTGTGGATGAATTCAATCCAGACCTCGTCTATCGACACCGATGTTCCCATTCGACACTCCTTTCAGCATATAAACCACACTTCTCCCCCCTCCCCAACCCCTCTTTAGTTAGAGTGTAGAGAGAACTGGCGCATCTGCCCATTGATACAGGTCCCCAGATTCCTCGCCAGAAGTCCTTAGCCAGCCCATAGGGTCTACAGGTCCATCCACAATATGCCGATAGCAAATGCATAAGGGTATCACAGCGAGGCCAGAAAAAAAGCCATTTGAAAGGACCAGAAAACACCATGAGACGAAAACAACAATCATCACGCTGGGGCTTTTCAGAATGTCAGAGCAATCCCACATGGCAGGTCGAAACCGCTCAATCCAACCGCTCGCGCGACCAGGTACTGCTGGACTATCTGATCGAAATGGGCTTTGCCTGGGAAGAGGCCGCAAAATTACTCAATATGCGCGAACACCTCTACAAAAACGTGGAAATGCGCCAGCGCATGGCCGGCGATAGCCGCCTGCTATTCGCTCGCTGGCTCTATGAACATGGGGAAATCTGCGAAGAATAAATACCACTTTTTCAATAGGACCATCACTCACCTCAAAAGGTTTTTTTCTGCCCTGTGAGGTATTACCACCCTCGCACCTCTTCTAATCGAGCCGCTATCATGATAGACTCTTAATATAGAAAAGTATTGATCATGCTATCTTGTCACGGTCAAAGGAGAATGCAATCTAATGGAAGCGGCTCTCAATAGTACAACCCTTGGTCGCACACCTCTGACGTCATCCACGCTCAAAATCGGGCGCGCCGCCGATAACCAGCTCGTGCTGACTGACCCTCAGGTCTCATCGCATCATGCTGAAATTACTCCCACCCCGGGTGGCGATGGCTATCAGGTGACCGATCTCAATAGCCGGAATGGTACTTTTGTCAACGAACAGCGCCTGACACCCAACACACCACGCCAGTTCAATCCCAACGATACACTACGTTTCGGCGCTACGTCATTTACCTATGAAGGGCCCGGCACCTACGCTCCCACACAGCTTGCCAGCCCCTCTAACTATGAACCAACCGTTCTCGCCTCCCCGGCCAGCACACCAGAACCAGCACAGCCAGGCAACTACACACCGCCCGTCTACCCACAATCACAGCCCGGCTACCCGCAATCACAGCCCGGTTTCTCACAGCCTGGCTACCCACAGTCTCAGCCTGGCTACCCACAACCTGGCTATCCTCAGCAGCCAGGCTTCCAGCAGCAGCCGGGCTATCCGATGCACCAGAATGTCACACCCGGCTACGCTCCCCCACGCAAGAGCAGCGCGGGTCTCTGGATTACCCTGGTCATCCTGCTGATCGTGGTAGGCGGCGGCGGAACCTTCGCCTTCTTCACACTGCGCTCCACACCAGAAAAAACCCTGCAGGCCTACTGCGACGCCCTGATGAAGAAGGATGCCGACGGCATGTACGCGCAGCTCTCCAAGAAATCACAGGCCCAGACCAGCCCCAGCAAAATACAACAGGGACTGGCTTCTCTCTCAGTCCTGGGCGTGGAGATCAAAAGCTGCACCGTTGGCAAAGTAACGCAAATCAGCGACACAAAGGCCACTGGCAGCATTACTATCACTGCCGCCAGTACCAAAACCGGCGAGACGAGAAGTGAACCCTCTTCAGGTCCCATGATTAATGAGAACGGAACCTGGAAGATGGATGAAGTCAGCGACCAATCACTTCCAAGCCAATAGCTCAGTGCTACATGCTTGACTAGATCATGCAGGTACGCACGCTCAAAACGCACAAACAGGTGCTTGCCATCACCTATGAGATGTGCTATACTCCACGGCGGAGAGATGTCAGAGTGGTCGAATGTGCCGCTCTCGAAAAGCGGTAGGGTGCAAGCCCTCGTGGGTTCGAATCCCACTCTCTCCGCCCACCCCTGGAGGAGTCTCATAGTGGTCTAGTGAGCGCGACTGGAAATCGCGTAAGGTGATAAGCCTTCGTGGGTTCGAATCCCACCTCCTCCGCCACCTCAAATCCCATAGAAACTCCACCCATGACCACCATTACCGTAGGAACCCGATTTATCGCCATATATATCATCTGCATATCTATATACGCCAATACAAACAGGCGATAAACCATGCCAAAAACTACTTGCTCAGGACAGCAAAAAAGGATAAGATGAGAAAGAAAGGAGAAATTGTATGGCACTTGACCTCATCCCACTTTGCATAATGACGTCCACTCCCCTTCCACCCACTGATCTCGGAATGACTTCATCTGGACGCCGGCTCATGGTTACAATCCAGGAATCTATCTGGGAAGGTGAACGCTTACGCGCAAAACTCAAACCTGGAACCGTTGCTGCTGATTGGATGGTGATCGGGCCTGATGGCACCGCCCATATTGAGATCCGACTCACCCTCGAAACACACGATGGAGCCTTGATCTACGTCCACTATACCGGACGGAGAGATTTTACACAGGTCTCTCAAGGGATTGATGCACCCGTCTATATTACTCCCCTCTTTGAGACCAGCGATGAGCGTTACCTCTGGCTCAATAAAATTCAAGCGGTCGGAAAAGGAACCGTCAACGGGAACAAGCGCATCTACCACATCTATGAACTTCGCTGAGCCCACACAATTCCTTACTTCTCCCCTTGTTTCCGCTGTTCGAGATAATAGAACACTGATCGCCTCCCTCCCCAGATTGTCCCCTACCGGCTAGAGGCGTTGCCCATCACTTGCTAACCTGCTCAATCAAGCAAAGCATCTTCCGGCAAAGGTGGCAGCCGCGGCGGAACAGGCGAGGATTGGATAATAGAGGTCGTCGTTGAGCCATACAAAAGAAAACTGTCCAGCAATCGATCAAGCTGATCAATTGCTGGAAGATACGCCTTCACAATAAAACAGTCCTCACCCGTGATGCGATGGCACTCGACAACCTCTGGAACCTGCTGCGCCAGTTCGGCAACTCTTGGCAGCTGTCCCGGATTGGGACGAATGCGTATATAGGCCGCGATCGGCAGCCCAAGAGCCGCCGGGTTCAGATCCAGCTGGTAGCCGCGAATCACCCCGGCCTCCTCCAGCCGGCGCACCCGTTCCGTCACGGCAGGTGACGACATCCCAATCCTGCGCCCCAGCTCTGACATCGTCAAGCGCGGCTCACGCTGCAATTCCTCCAGAATCCGCTTGTTCACCACGTCAATCTCTCCCCTGGACACCGTGTAAGTGAAAAGCCGCTTTTCCTTTAAATCTTGAGCCATAGATCTATCATCTCCTTCATATTGCCATGTACTTCTGGCGCTTCCCATTGTACCATACAAACAAGAACCCGAAGCCAGAAGGAGATGCGATGCCATGCTGCTGCAAGAGCGAACAACGTCTATGACCAGGAGGCTTCCGCCCCATGTCTTCTTTCTCGTGAGCGCCATCTTCCATTATCTGGGGCCGTCGTTTGCGGTGCTGCTCTTCTCCAACGTCTCGGTGCTTGGCGTGGCCTGGTTCCGTATCGCCAGCGCCGCCGTCGTGTTCGCGGTCTGGCGCCGGCCCTGGCGCCTCTTCACCAGCATGCCCTGGACGCAACAGCGCACCCTGCTGGCACTTGGCGTGGTCCTCGGCCTGATGAACGCCTGCTTCTACCTGGCGATTGCTCGCCTCCCCCTGGGAACAGTGGGAGCCATCGAGTTCCTGGGCCCGATCGCCCTTGCCGCGCTCGGCGCACGGACTCGCAGAAATATCGCCGCGTTGCTCTTCGCAGTCGGCGGCGTCTGGCTGCTCACCGATGTGCGCTTCAGCGGGCAGCCGCTGGGCTTCCTG
>JAFMRP010000859.1 GCA_017354095.1 Ktedonobacteraceae bacterium | reverse complement strand
ATGGCGTACTGTTATTGAAATGGCTGGTCGTTCCCCGTATGACTTGCCCAACAATAATCACCATCTCAACGATCATAATGACCGCAGTCGCATTCGCCACAAGACTGACCAGCCGTTGATGTCCTTTGATAAAGCTCAGCAACCACAGGAGTGTAAAGCTATAGATACTGATCGAAATGGCAAATTTGGCTGGCTTGACCCACGCTGGCATTCCTGTGATGATCCTGTGATCAACGATGATGCCTCCTAACGCTACCAGCAGCACCAGCACATTCGTCATCCCTACGAGCGTCAAGAGTGGATGAAGCGCGAAACTCTCTTTGAAGACTGGACTTGACGACCGACCAGGATAACTACTCCTTTGTACATGCGCACCTAGATCTCGTCCAGGTCCAGCGTCTCGTACTTCATATCACCAGATCGATGCCGTTCAAGCCACTGCTGCTTGTTTAACAGAAATCCGAGAGGTCCTATTCCGACGAAGTCATCGGTGAGGATCTTCTCAAGAAAGTCTCTGTCTCCACGCAATTCAGCTGCAGTCCAGGTGTCTGCCAGGCGTATAATCTCTTGTTCCATCTGTTACCTATTTACACTCCTCTTCTTTATTTAGAAGGAAAAAAGTTTCCCTGGGCAAATTCTGCCGGGTCTCTCCTGTCTCATTCCTCAAGCCATTGCTGGATGACCTCTTTGCCAGGATGGATATTAATCATCTTGAGCAGTCCCGCTCCTGAATTGATGAACTTGTGGGGAACATGAGCTGGTCCGATCACGACATGCCCTTCCTCTACTTCTCTGGTGGTGTCACCCAGGGTAAAGGTCGCCCGACCCTCCTGTACCACAAAAACCTCTTCGTAGGGATGGACGTGCAATCGAGGACCCTGACCGGGCTGAGCCTGGACCCAGAAAAACGAGATGGGAATGCCGCCATACTCTTTTCCTTGAAACAGATGTCCTGGACCAAGCTGCTCTCTGGGGATGATGTATTCCATGCTTTTTCTCCTAATCCGCTCATCAGAGACTTTTATATGATCACCGTGCCCAGTATACCTGCAACCAGCGTGTGTTGGCATCACCCCAAAAGGATGATTCTGGCAGGTGAGAGAAGAACAGCGGGAGCGTGAAGATGGTGTGGGAGAACAACAGGAGCTGGTTCTGACGGCGCACGATTGCCAGAACAAGCCGCGCGTTCATCGCCCATTGTAATCACCCACAATGGGTGATGTAGGTTTGGAAGTTCAGTTCTATACTATTGCTGTTTCCTGGATCGCAATGGAGAGATGCGCACAAAGGGTCTGGTGAAAGTAATGAAGTCGGAGAGAGCATGATATGAGCAAACACCCCATTCGTATCGCGATTATTGGCGGAGGTATTGGCGGCATGGCAGCGGGTCTCACCTTGTGGCGAGCAGGCTTCGATATCGCATTATACGAACAGGCACCTCAATTTGGTGAAGTCGGAGCCGGCATTCAGCTGGGTCCTGATACGACGCGCCTGCTCTTTCAGCTTGGTCTGGAAAGGCATTTGCGCGAGGTGGTGGCGGAACCCACGGCCCTCGAAATCAGGCGCTGGCAAAGTGGTGACCTGCTGACACGCATCCCACTGAATCATGGCAGGGAACAACAGCAAGAGACACCTTATTGGACCATCCATCGTGCTGATCTGCATACCATCTTACGCGAACACATTCCTTCTCACGCACTTCACCTGAACAAACGCTGTATGCGCATCGAACAGGAAAATAGGCGGGTGACACTGACATTTGCCGACGGTTCCACAGAGAACGTCGATCTCGTCATCGGAGCCGATGGCATTCACTCCGTTGTGCGTCAATCTGTCAGCCAGGACCAGGCACGCTTCTCCCGCACCTGTGCCTACCGTGGGCTCATCCCGAGAGAGCGTCTGCCAAATTGGGATTTTCAGCGCACCCCCAGGATAATCGTGTGGCTCGGGCCGGGAAAGGAATTGGTGTGCTATCCCATCTCGTCTGGACGGCTGTTAAACATCGTCTGTGTAGTTCCCGACGACGATTGGATGGTAGAGTCGTGGAACGAGCCAGGCGCAGTTGAAGACCTGGCAAAGGCCTTTGGAGGTGGAGACGAGAGAGTCGAACAGATTATCAACGTGCTTGGTCAGACAAGACGTTGGGCGCTTTATGATCGGGAGCCTCTTGGACGCTGGAACCATGGGCATATTACGTTGCTTGGAGATGCAGCCCATCCCATGTTGCCACATAAGGCCCAGGGAGCAGGCCAGGCCATAGAGGACGCTGTTGTCCTGGCCCAAGTGCTCCAGGGAGCCGAACCATCGGAGATTGAGCAGCGGTTGGACAAATACGAGGCACTTCGCCGCCCCCGCGCATCCCAACATCAGCGAGATTCTCGCCAGAATGGGAGAGCCTTTCTCCTGCCAGATGGTCAGGCCCAGGAGCAGCGAGATACAGCCCTGCGCAGGAGCAGAACGATGGCAGATGTGTGGAAGGCGTTGAAGCTGGCTGAATAGGTATGCCTATTTAGAAAGATTTGTCCGGTGCCAGGAAACGTACGATCTTGTGGCTTCCATACTCAGTGAACCAGAGCGCTCCATCTGGCCCTGCTGTAATGTGGTCAGGTTCATCGGTATAGTTGTTAGTTGGGAGCGCAAACTCGGTAATCTTGCCTTTCTGATAGATCCTTGAAGTTCCCCGCCAGTCATAGTAGAGCATGCAGCAGGTTTCGGTCGTCTCGTCACGACTCACCATGCAAGTAGACCAGGGACTCGAAAGAATAGCACAACGCGTTGTCGCGGCACATCACTTCCTTTGGGTGATTGTACCAGATGAAGCTTCTCGCCCTCCTGCGAAAAGACCCTGAATGCAGAAGGGGCATAAAAAAGAGGCAGATCAGTTTTATGAATCACCTCATAACTTCGTCCTCACACATGCGTCTACACTTTCACTACATCTACAAATATGGTAGCCTTATGAGGGAAAAAGGCAGCAAGAGGAAAGGCACCACCATCCTATGAGCTTTGGAGATCGCTTGCGAGAGGAGCGGCAGCGACGGCTGTTGACCCAGGAGGAACTGGCGGAAGCCCTTGGCGTCTCCCGCAGAAGTATCGCCCGCTGGGAACAAAATCTGGCTATCCCCCGCACCTTCGCCTTGCAAGAGCTCAGCCGTTTTTTCGGCCTGAGTCCTGAAACGTTCTTTGAGGGGCTGAAAGCCCAGACGTCTGACGCCAGTCCAGGAAGTCATCACGACACGGAGCGGTCTGAGCAGTCCTTTGAGGAGGAGCTTGAAGCCCAGACGTCTACGCCTCTCCCGCACC
>JAFMRP010000858.1 GCA_017354095.1 Ktedonobacteraceae bacterium | reverse complement strand
GCGGCGGCATGGGACATCCGTCAAACGAATTTTGACAGTCCACTAGCTTGTAATGCTGCTTATTTCTGTGTAGTCTAAATAGAAGAGCAAAATATTTTTCGATATGGAAGGAAGCCAGGATGTCAGTACAATCGAAGGATACTCCTCCCCAGATATACACAAAGCGCACAAAGCGTGTGGCTAGAGGACGCTTCTCATTCGGCTCGGTCATGGTGCTGGCCATGTGGCGCTGGCGCCAGACAGGTTTCTTGATGGGTATTATCACGCTCGGCATGATCGCGTCGATTGTGATCGTCTGCGCGACTCCCCTCTTCGCCGACGTAATGAATACCGCAGGTCTGCGCAGCACGCTCACAGACCAGCCCGGAAACACCGAAATCGCGCTCAACACAAGCGTCATGGGGTTCTCAACGAGCATCGAGAAAGATGTACGCAAGCAGTTCGACGCGATGGTCAACCAGAGCATGGGGACGACGATGCAGCCCCAGCAGTTCTCTATTATTTCACTGGACTTTTCCCTTACGAACCCTCTCCCCAAAGAACAGGATAGCCTGGTCGTTTACGGTACAGAGATGCCCTCCGCGATCTCACACCTCGGGCATCTGAACGGCACCCTGCCCCAACCGGCCACAAAGGCAGATGCATTCGAAGTACTGATATCAACAGAGACGGCAAAATATCTCAAGCTGAAGGTTGGCGATCAACTCCCCATTCAACTCGCCTATCAGCAAGAATTCTCAACACCCGACACACCACAGCCAACGCACGCATGGCACATGCAGGCCCGTATCGCCGGCACGTTTGACGCCGATCCCCGGCAGGCCACGTACTGGCACGGCGCCGACTTCAGACCGCTGATCTCCGATGACGCCAAAACAAAGACCAGGTCGGCGGTGTTGACGGTCCTGGTCCCCAATGACAGTCTGCGCTTTCTGGCCGATAACCTGTCAAAAGGCAGTAAGTCGGGCGCGATTTTTTCCAATGGCGGTCTCGGCTTCTCAGTGGTATGGTATTATCACGTGAACCCCGAACAGCTTGGCATCGCCGACCTCGATCCCTTTATCAATCGCCTGGAGGATCTACAGCAATCCTATCTTGCCTCCTATGGTGAGATGGACGGCGGACTCTATGGGAGCTCCAGCTTCCCCTACCTCATGCGCACTTCGATGACCAGCCCACTCTTCAGCCAGTCTGAAGAGCCGAGCATTCTGGAGCTCTACCGCCATCGCGTAGATGTTGCCCGCGTGCCGGTCGCCGTGCTCGCTATTCAGATCATACTGCTCATCCTGTTCTTCGTAAGCATGATGACAAACTTGCTGGTCGAACGGCAAGCGGAAGCTATCGCCATCCTGCGCAGCCGGGGAGCCAGCTCTGGACAGATCTTTGGCGCATTGCTGACGCAATGTGTAATCCTGGGCCTGCTCGCGCTCGCACTCGGGCTGCCGCTGGCCATGGGCGCGGTAATACTGCTGGTCCAGCGTATCCTCCCAACCCAGGGACACAACGCGCTGAACATTATCAGCGGTCACTATCCTGAGGTACTTCAAAACTCCGCCCTCTACGGAGGCGGCATTCTGCTGGTGGTGCTACTGACAATGAGCATCTCGCTCTTCCTGGCTGTCCGTATGGATGTACTGGCATTCCGGCGCGAATCCACACGCACAAACAAACGCCCGCTCTGGCAACGTCTCAACCTGGACATGATTGCCGGAATCCTTGCCCTGCTGAGCTATGTCATCTCGCTCTACCTGACACAGCTCAGTAATGTCTTGCAAGACGACGCCAACACTTTGATTAAGGCCCCTCTTTCAGTGGTTACCCCCTTCTTCCTGATCCTTGGCTGTATGCTCCTTTTCATGCGTGTTTTCCCACTGCTGCTGCGGCTTGGTGCGCACCTGATGTCACGAGGACGCGGCGCGGTCTCGATGCTGGCTCTGGCTCAGATCTCGCGCGCTCCGCGCATGCCGATTCGCATGACGATGCTGCTGGCGCTGGCAACCGCATTTACCCTCTTTACACTGGTCTACACGGCCTCCGAAACACACCACATCCAGCAGATTACCACCTACATCGCTGGCGCGGACTTTGGCGGAGATGCCGCACTGACCGGTAAGGCTAAAACCGATCCGACTCAGGCCGCCCTGAGCTACACCAGACTATCTGGCGTACTCAATGCGAGCAGCGGTTTTGTGGGCAAAGCTGAAGGCGGCAAGGGCGCGATCCCCATGGAAGTACGGGCTGTCGATGCCAGCACCTTTGGCAAAACGGTGATCTGGCCGGCGCCGGTCGAGCAACAGAACGGCAATGCACTCTTGCAGCGATTGATCTCACTGCGCCGGCCAGCGACGGAGGGCAATTTCTTACCCGTGATCATCGATGATTCGACCGCGAGCAGGCTGCGACTCAAGACCAATGGCACGTTTGTCTTGCGAATCACAGGGATGCAGCTGCAGGAGATCAATTGCCTGATTGTCGGCGTTGTACCTACCGTTCCAACGGTCAATAATCTGCTGATTACAGCGGGGAAAGCGATACCACCCGGCGGCGTGGTGATGGATTATCAGACGTACCACACCGTTTATATGCAGCTCATTAAGCAGCAATTTAAGGACAAAAATACCTCGGGCTTCTATGGGCCAGATGAGCCCTTCCTCAATCATCTGTGGCTACATACACGTGATGACGATACTTCGCTGGCTACTGTACGCCAGGCGCTCGGTAAAGGCAGCCTGAAGCTGAGTAATCTGCTGGATCGCCGGCAGCTGTTAACTGAGTTGACTACCGACCCACTCTACCTGGTATTGTCCGGCGTGCTGGGTGTAGGTACGGTGACCGCGCTACTATTGGCCCTGGTAGGAGATCTGCTCGCGTCCTGGCTAAGCGCCCGCACACGCCTGACGAACTTCGGAGTGCTGAGGGCAATTGGCACAACGCCGGGAGAGATCGCGGGCGTGCTGACTTGGGAACAAGTCACCATTTATGTGACCGGGCTGGCGCTCGGCATTGGCTTCGGCGCCCTGCTCGCGCTGAGCATCATCCCAGCGCTGACCTTTACGGACCTGGACCAGAATGTAGATGTAAGCCGTTTCTACGAGCTGCAATCGGCCATCCCCATCCAGGTCGTTGTGCCTCCGGCGATATGGTTCAGCGGGATAGCCCTGATCGCACTGTTTCTGGCAGCGCTCATACTCATGTTGCAGGTGGTCTCACGCCCATCGCTGGCACAAACCCTGCGCCTGAGCGAAGATTAGCAAATCGCGCTCAGGCTCCCCAGGATAACTGGCGGCGAAAAAATAGCTGCGTAAGT
>JAFMRP010000857.1 GCA_017354095.1 Ktedonobacteraceae bacterium | reverse complement strand
GTTGCCAGATCTCCACACGCAAGGGCGAGTTGGGCCTGACCCAACAGTAATTCACGCAGTAGTCTGGGTCTGCGTATCCGTGCCACTAATTCTTGCAACAATTGCTGCGCCTGCTCGTCTTCTCCCTGGGCATGAAGTATCCGTGCCAGGGCAAGTGCCGATTGAGTCTGGAGGGATGTGTTGTTGAGCTGTCTGCCGTTGGCCAATGCCTGGGATGCTTTCTGCCTGGCGTCTGCTAAATCGTTCCACTCATAGGCGAGCTGAGCCAGGCCGAGCAGCGCGAAGCCCTGATCGTCGCGTGTCCGCTCTTTTCTTTTTTCTGTCTCTGCCAGTGCCTGGCGATAGTATTGCCTGGCCTGTTGTAACGCGCCCTGTTCGAAGTATAGATTTCCCAGCCCCAGAATAGCGGCGATCAAGAGGTGGAAATTGCCCATGCTGAGCGAGCGTGCTTCCGCGATGATCTGCCGGGCAACATTGAAGCGGCCCGCGAACTGTTCCTCCATGCCTCTATGCATCAGGGACATGCCGCGCCAGATGATATCGTGTTTGGATAACAATGAAAGGGCCTGCCGTGCCGTAGCAAATGATTCCGCGTAATCGTCCTGCCACCAGGCCACCAGGGAGCGCAAGGTATAGACGGCCCCAAGTTTTGGCTGATCGTTGGTGGCGCGCCAATGCTGCTCGGCCTTCTGAAGCGGCACCTCCAGGAAGGCTCTTGTTTCTGGTGCATAGCGATCTTTGACGAAGAGGTGCGCCATTGCGTACAGGAAGCAGAGCGTCGGGTATGTCCAGAGAAGCTCTTCTGGCAATTGGGACACCCAGCGATGGAGCGTGTGGTGCCAACCCTCGAAGAGTTGTGCTACCGTGTAGCGCTCAATGAGGGAGGCGGTGTATGCGAACTCGCGAATGGCGAGAGCCGTTTCAATGGCTTCGGGCAGCATGTCATGGGTTTCATACCAGCGACAGGCCTGTAGGGATAAATCGTTCAGAGCTTCTGTTCCCAGGCGCCGCCGGGCTTCGTGTCGCAAGGCATCCGCGAACAGCTCATGATAACGATACCACTGTCCCGGTCCGTTGAGCGGCTGCAAGAAAAGGCCAGCCCGCTCCACTTCTTCCAGGAGAAGACTGCTGTCCTGCCTGCCGGTTACCGCATCACAGAGCGAACCATTTAAACGGCTTAGCACGCTGGTTTGTAGTAGAAAGCATTGCAAAGGCTCCTCCTGGATGGAGAGCACTTCGGTAATGAAGTAGTCCAGAATGGATCGATGACTGTTGGCCAGGAGGAGAAGATAGCGTTCGATGTCTGGTTGGGTCGCGCGTCCCTGGAGGGTGAGCGTGAGAAGGCGTAGACCAGCCACCCAGCCTTCTAATTGAGCATCCAGCCTCTGGATGGTCTCCTCTGAGATGGAGGTCGCAAGGATCTGCTGAAAAAACGTTGCTGTTTCCCCGGACGAGAAGCGCAGATCGGCAGCCTGTATCTCTTGCACTGCTCCGCTAGCTCGCCAACGAGCCAGTGGGAGCGGTGGTTCGCTGCGGGACAGTATGACCATGTGCAGTGAGTCGGGCAGGCGGTCCAGAAAGAACGCCAGGGTCTCGTGAATGGCCGGGTCCGCGATGACATGATAGTCTTCCAGGACGAGCAGGCCGTGGCAGTTATGCAGGGCCATGGCATTGAGAAAGGAGGGGAGTACGCTTTCCTGGAAATGCTGCTCAAAAGACTGGTGGAACCCGCCAGAGAGTTGAGTAAGGGCAGCCTCACTTAACCTGGCATGGAAGTTTCGACAGGCAGAGATGACGTAGCGCCAGAAGCGTGCCGGGTCATTGTCTTCTTTCTCCAGAGAGATCCACGAGATCGGCGGTATCTGTTCGTGCGCGCCCCGGCTGGCTATCCATTGGCCAACCAGTGTCGTTTTGCCGAAACCAGCCGGAGCCCAGATCAGGGTTAATGCACGCGAAGTTGCGCCATCGAGCAGTGCCAGCAGCCGCTCGCGCCTGACAAGTGAAGATGACAGGCGTGGGGGCTGAAGCTTGGGAAGCAGTAAGGATATTCCTGAAGGGGACTTCTGCTGCACCTGTTGTGGGGGCAACGCGGGAGGAGAAGATGCGAGGGCCCGAGCTGTTGCTTCTAAGCAGGTCATGGTTAGCTGGGCGCTGCGCCCGACATATTTTTTCGCTAAGCGTTTCCCCTGGCGTCGATAGGCATACCAGTAACCCTCACCGCCGCGTGGGCGTGTCTCCTTCTGGAGATTCAGGTTTCCATACTGCCCCTGAAAGGAAAAAGAGGTATGGGAGGTGAGCCAGCTAAACCAGGCCGGCTCATCTCCTCGTAGAAGCGCAGGGCTATTTTTGTGCTCTTCATGGAGCGTATATGCATCCTGTTTTGCGCACCAGATGAGCAGATATGGGGCAGTTTTGGGCATAGTCGCTTGCGTCCTTCGTGTTACCCAACGTTTTGAATGATTATATTCTCACACCGGGGGGTGACGCAAGTGTTTCCCAACAGCATATTCTATGGATACGCAACAGCTCAGACCGGTTTAAGCGGGTGGTGTGGCTCGGGTGGTAACTCGACCGTGATTGGATCGCCGGGCCGGACCTCGCCGTCTGTTAGAACGATGGCCATGATGCCGGCCTTGCGAATGAGCGCGCCATGTTCGTCTCGATCCAGTACTGCGGCCATCAGGCCTGGCTGCAAGCCATCCAACTGGGTGCAGGGATTGCGCAGGCCAGTGACTTCGATGATAGCTGTGTTACCCAGGTGTAGCCGCGTACCGGTGGGAAGCCGGAGTAGATCGACGCCGCGCGTGGTGATATTTTCGCCCATCTGACCAGCCGACACAGTAAAGCCGGAGGCCTGGAGCTCATCATGGAGCTCAGAATGGATCAGGTGAACCTGGCGCAGGTTGGGCTGGCTCGGATCACGCGCCACCCGCGAGCGATGTTTGACGGTCTCGCCAAGGTGTGCATCACCCTCTACACCCAGTCCGGTGAGGAGTCGGATACTCTCTTGCTTCGGTTTGGTAAAGGTATGTGTTGGGCTGCAACTCACGGCCATCACAGCTCCATCCATTGGCTTGTTCTCCTTATCGTATAGTCGTTGAACCAGGAAGAAACAGGGATTTGAGAGCTTCTTCTGCTTCAGTTTATCACAAATTATTGCTGTCACGTTCGCTTGCAGCGCTATTTTTGCACATCGAAGCCAGCTTTGAGACGTACGAATGGACGTTTGAATGAATCTACAGCCTCCCACGGTATCGTGTCGGATTTAGGGGTGGGCAGCGGCTCTTTACGGAACGGGTTGAGCACATGTA
>JAFMRP010000856.1 GCA_017354095.1 Ktedonobacteraceae bacterium | reverse complement strand
GTCGTGAGCAGTACATGCTCGCTGACAATCTCGCTGGGGAGCCTATCTAACCAGGGGGTTGTCTGGCGTAGTGCTTTCCAATTTTTATCCAGGCGCCAGAGAATAGCGGGTAGCCATGAGACCCCGCACTCGGTAAGCACAAACTTTAACGTGGGGAATTTAATAAAAACGCCCTCAGTCACAAGGCTGATAAGATGAGCAATAGCACTGCCCACCAGGCCAGTATGCCACTCTAAGTAACTGGAAGGGTATCCAGCAGCCGTTGGAGCATGACTCATGCCCGCTCCTTCTGCTCCGGGATGTATCGCAACCGGCAGGTTATGTTCTACTGCTGCCTCATAGATTGGGTGGTAGAAGCGATTACCATATGGCATGGGAGCTGCGCTGGGCATGAGAACCTGAATGCAACCAGGATGATCGCCGAGCCGGTGAATCTCACGTGCCGCCAGCGCAGGATCGCCCGGCGCTATTGTCAGGGAGCAACGGAAACGAGGATCGACAGGCAGCCAATCATTGACGAGCACATCGTTGGCTGCTGAGACGACCGCGGCAGCAAAATCAAGCTCTGGCGAAGTTCCGACGCGCAGCGTATTATCTGGATTGATAATGCCATAATCAATGTGATACTCATCAAAGTGATAACGCGCCAGATATGCGGGGTTGGTCTCGATACGCGAACCATCTGGCGTAACAGCATCCGAACGAATGACCCCATTTGGATTCCAGATGCCCAGGGTGCCGGGCCCTTGATTGCCACTTGCATAGCGAGTACGCCAGGGCTCAGGGAGAAATTCCTTGATACGTTGCGGACTTAGCATAGAATGAACATCAGTATCAACAATGGTATAGGCGTTGTTCAACATGCCGGGCTTCACTCCTAAAAATAAACGAGCATTGTTGCGTAAATGAAATTCTGCGAGAATTAAGCGTTAAGATGACTATACAATATATAAACAAGGAATGCCAGAGCCTTCAATAGCCGTCCAATCGTAGCCCCGCCCACGAAAGCTCCGGTGTAATGGTACCATCTGGCTAAAAAAGCTGTAGTATTTGAAAAAGGATATCGATATTATGCATACTTTCATTGTCGATGCTTTGCATGATTGATCGATGTCTCTGTGTAATTTTCCACAGAAGTTTCCTCTATAAATATTCGTGAAACGGCATGGCCTGTCTCACTGTTTCCAATAGCCTGTACGACCAGGTCTTTATCCAGGCTTTGGATCTTACACGCAGAGGTTTTAATGTGTAACGTTTGTCAACATGACAGTAAGTCAGGTCATGTTAAAATCTGCCGCCGCCAGGCAATCAAAACAGCATTTGGTATCGCAGCAGCAGTGGCCGCTGGAGGACTCGAAATCTGGAAGCTTGCGCCGGGCGCACAGGCAGCGAACCATGCCCCCACTGTGATCGGATGCGGGACCTGGGGCGCACGCCCCTCCAGGGGGCCGATCCCGGTTCTGGCCAGCAAGCCGAAAAAGATTATCGTACACCACACTGCTTTTCCCAACTCCACAGACTATACCCTTGGCCACGCCTGCAAGCTGGCACGCGACATTCAAAATCTACATATGGGTACCAACGGCTGGATCGATACCGGCCAGCACTTCCTGGTCAGTCGTGGCGGCTATCTGCTGGAAGGACGGCATCGCAGCCTGGAAACGCTGCAAACAGGTGATCGTATGGTGTTGGGGACACATTGTCCCGGCATGAACAACGAGGCGATTGGCATTGAGAATGAAGGCACTTATATCAACCACCTCCCCCCCAAATTGTTGTGGAATTCACTGGTTGATCTGTGTGTCCTGGTTTGCCAGCAGTATGGCCTCAACGCCAATGTTATTTTCGGGCATTGGGATTTTAAACTCACCGAGTGTCCAGGCAGGGCGTTCTACCGGCTGTTCCCCGAACTGCGACGGCAAGTCGCGACTCGCCTGCAGCGCATCTACGAAATTCCCCTTCGTACCTGGCCCGATCAACATGCCACCATGGGCGGCCCCGTCGTACGCGTGCTACAACATCTGCTCAACGCACAGGGTATCCAGTTGCCGGTGAATGGTGTTTTTTCTGCACAAATGAAACTTCGCGTACAGGCATTCCAGGCGACAAAAGGTATTATCGCGGATGGCTACACGCGCAATAATACCTGGGAGGCTCTGGTAATGCCCCTCAAAAAGCAGCCGCAAGGCATGGCCACTACCGCGATACAGGAACTGCTGCAGCACAAAGGTTACGCAGTGAGAGTGAATGGCAGTTACGATGCTGCGACGAGAAAGGCTGTCCAGGAGATGCAGAAACTTCATGGTCTGGTGCCCAATGGGCAGGTGGATGTGGATACCTGGTGCGCTATAGTGGGTGGCATCGTGAAAGCAGAGTTCACAAATTCCTAAAGATCAGAAGGATACCGGTATGCTTTGTCCATACCGGTATCCTTTTCTATCAATCTTTTTGATGTTTCGAAAGTACAGGCGGCAGCACTGCTGGCAGCTCAGACTCGCGAATGAGCTTGTTGAAAGCTGTCAGATCAGTATCAATATATTCCTGTAGCTGTCCTGTATAAAGTTGAACTTGAGCTGCCAGGTGCCCGAAAAGATCATAAGCTTGCTCGGTGGGGGCCGCGTCGGCGCTGGCGACAATGCCCGTGAGCGCCGCTAGCTTGGCGTTGAGCTTGGCAGGATAATTCAGGGTATCCTGCCTGGTTTTCGCTTTGACCTGGATAAGCTCTTCTTCGATAGCGGCCAGTTTTTCTTTCACGGCCTTCCCGGCGTCTACAATAGCGTCGTGCTGCTCGCTTTCCTGCGTGCGCTGCTCCCACTGCTCAATCTGCTGCCGGATATCTCTAAGCGTCGTAATTGCCTCGTGGGTCTCCGATAGCTTATCTCGTATGCGTAACAACAGGGTGAACTGCGCTTCCAGATCCTGCTGGGTCGCCTGCACACGCGGGTCCTTCTGGATCTCGAATGAGGCCGTATAGTTCTGATCACCAATCACCAGCTGGACTTGATATGTGTCAGGAGCAGCGACAGGCCCCACCAGTACGTTCTCGCCTCCCATAAATCCCTGTTCAACCCTGGTTGGATTGGGATAACGCATGTTCCAGACAAAGCGGTTGATGCCAGCTTCCTTCGATAGTCGCGGCTCCTTGTTACCGTTCTTCTTTGCCTCTCCTTCCTTCTGCGTATCAGCCTGCGCTTCCTCGCTTGAGAAGCTTTTGATCTCCTGGCCGCTGGCGTCCAGGAAGCTTAGTTTTATCTCACCCTCTGGCTGCTCTTTGAGGTAATAAGTGACAATGACGCCATCAGGTGGATTTTGT